>DATHGV010000145.1:0-3822 GCA_035490135.1 Candidatus Methylomirabilota bacterium | reverse complement strand
AACTTGCACTACCATAAAATGTGGATTCGCTTTTGCCCAAGCAAGCGCCCCCTGTTTCGTATCCGTGGCGCCGCCCGTTAAAGCCACTTCAAGGTCCAACCAAGCTCCAGCCGTCTGGAACGGCTGGACCGTACGCACCGCTGAGGAAAACGTTGTTGTCCAGATACCAGATTGCTGTTTGACGCGTGCTGCTCTTGTAAAGCAAATAATCCGGTTTGCCGTCACCGTTAAAGTCGGCTGTGGCTACCAATGCCCAGCCGACGGGTAGGGTCGGCCCCCAAGCGCCACCAACAAGCGTTAGTCCCGATAAATAACCGATCGCTGTGTAGCCTGAACTCGGATGAAATAGGAGATAGTCTGGGTGACCATCACCATCAAAATCCGCTACACCCACTATTATCCAGCCATTGGGGAGAGTCGGGCCAAAACCACCGCCAATGTGAACGTTATTGTTCAGAAACCAGGCTGCTGTTTGGTGCGTGCCACTATTGTAAAGCACATAGTCCGGCTTGTTATCACCGTTAAAATCCGCTGCAGCCACCAATTCCCAGCCATTGGGCACAGTCGGCCCGTAAGCGCTCCCAATAAATGTTGGTCCAGACAAATACCAGATCGCCGTTTGCTCCATGGCGGAATGGAACAAGGCATAATCGGGATGGCTGTCGCGATTGAAATCCGCCGCGGCTCTCAGCCTCCAGCCGGCCGTAAGAGTTGGGCCGTAGGCTCCGCTGATGAAAGCATTGTTATTCAGGTACCAGATCGCAGTTTGACGCGTGCCGGAATTACGGACCACCCAGTCCGGGTGGCCGTCGCCATTAAAGTCAGCTACCATAGCCGCACCCGCGCTCGGTGTGGGCGTCGGTGTCGGCGTCGGCGTTTGGCTTATAAGCCCATGCGCGTAGTGAATCGCGCCCGGCAAATTGGTCACATCGTCGTCGTAAATCTCAAGCCACTTGCCACCGTAGCTCACAAAGTGATCCACGGTTCCGCGCAAAATTTGGTCATAAGTCAAACCGTTGCAATTGCCGCCATTCATTCGGCAGCTTCCGTAACAGGCTGACAGATTTTGTCCGGCGATCGCAGGCCTTGATTCATAGAATAACTCCCAAGCACTCGTTGGGTCTGGCGGTGCGAACGGCATGACGTTTGAGATTATTTCTTTTCCGATGACAAGCCGGTTCGCGCCCCACCGTGAGCGAGTGGCGTCCCGAACGTCGCGCGCTACCGAATCCGGGTCTTGTTCCAATGGCCGATCGATGCGTCCAATGGCCAAGTAGATCGCCTGATTTGGCCAAGCGGCCATGGCTGCGTCCATTATTTGCGTTCCAGCGTCTACCATTTTCTGATGCGTGTATCCCGCCGCGAGCATTCGACTCGCTTCCGACGAGCCAGCAGGCGGAATTCCGTCAATTTGCGTTGAGTCCGGCATGCTCCAGTCCTCGCTGTTGCGGTTGGCAAAGCTGGCGGTCGCCACTCTTACTAAGGGATTGCCTGAGTAACGAGCGCCGATTGCGGCGATCATGGCTTTTTTCTTGTCGAGATAAGTCTGATCCCAGAAGAGTGGAACGGTTTTTAAAACCCTACCGCTGTCGTAATAGGTGATCGTGTTTGCGCCAACGGCGTCCATTACCCAGTCCGGCATATTACCGCCGAGGGAATGTCGGCCGCCCATTGTCCCTATCCGAATGAGTATTTTTTTGCCGGTTGGATTGATCTGCGCAACGTAGGCGTCCAACGTTGACCAGTCGTAAACGCCTTCGCTCGGTTCCAAGTGCCACCATTTATCATGGATCGAAATGCCGTCAACGTCAGGGTTACTTAGTCCTCTAATTTGCCGGCCGAAACGGGTCAGGCTGAACACGCCAGTCGGAAGCACCGGTGTAGGGCTTGGCGTTGGCGTCGGGCTTTGCCTCGGGGTCGGGCGCGGCCGCGCCGTGGGTGTAGGCCTGGATGTGTCCGGCATGGTACTCGACCAACCAGGCGGCGGCGCCGGTGGTGTCACGCTGTCAAAGTCCTCGCTGGCAAGGAGGACCGGAGGCGCCACCCAAGCCACATCAGCTGCGATGAGAGGAATTTCGGAGAATGCTCTCTCCGTCGTCGTAAGAAATTCGCAGACTAGCACGCCAAGTAAGAACGACATTCTAAACGGACGAGATCGACGGTGTTTTTTCTTAGTGATCATATTCATTGCTGGAATTGCCTCCTGGTTCGATTTCGGGGGGCTGCCGGAATCAAACCGGCACTCTTTGGATCTGCGTCTGGGTCCTCCATTACAACCAAGCGCCATTTGAGCCGACGGCTGCAACTCCCGGCTTATTTTTCTGTCTCGCCGCTTTGTGTCCACTTTTCGGTTTTGCGGACGAGTCTTTGCTTTTCCCGCTGGGACTCGTCGCGATGCGGGTCACATAAAGAATCAATGGCCTTCGCAACGCAGCACCTCTTGTGACACAAGTGGTGCCGGACTGTCAACAAAATTTCAAACTTATTTTTGGAACTTGCTCCTTCAGTTTCCGTAGAAATCTGCGTGGCCAGTTGTGCCACCACTTTCGAGCCATGAAACAGCGCAAAGCCCAAATGATCAAAGCGCGCGTTTCAACTAATATGAAGCGTGGCATCGATGACCTGGCCGACAAGCGCGGCGAAAGCGAAGCGGTTATCGTTCGCGAAGCTCTCAGTCAGTATTTGCGGAAATCAACAATTCTGCTTGAGGGCAAGCCATCGTATCGCGCTAAAAAGCCAAACTAATTCCGCTCGCGGATTATCTTTAACGACCCGCTTCTCGATACTGA
Organism: Candidatus Methylomirabilota bacterium; assembly: GCA_035490135.1. Taxonomy (GTDB): domain Bacteria; phylum Acidobacteriota; class Terriglobia; order Acidiferrales; family UBA7541; genus Acidiferrum. The sequence continues at coordinate 1,033 of DATHGV010000145.1, read as the reverse complement.
CTTTAAAACTAGTTGAAGTCATGTTGCTAAGAGCCATCAAACGCGAGAAGTTTCCGCAGCGGCTGGACAAATCGCGTGCTATCAAGTCTGTGAAAGATTCGATTTTCCACGCCACTGCCGCGCATGCCATCGCTCTTGGCTGTATCTAACGTGCGTGGCGACGTGTCGAGGCGTTGCGTAGCACCGAAGCCGATACTGCGGAGCCGCCGACAGTGAGCGAATTGGAGGCGAAGCCGTCCGAAAGTACGACCTGTTCGCAAAAAATTGGGGGAGCCGGATTTATCGAATCGAACTTGCCCACGACGGTTTCGCCCTTGGGAAACAGTTAGCCATGGGAAGGACGCGATGCTTCGATGCCAGTATAAACAGCTGCGCGTTCTGGAGGCATTGGATGTTCCCGGATTGCGCGTGCCGAATACTTTTGCGTCGCTCCCCCGCAAAGCGACTGCTGCTGATAGAGTTTTGTACCAGAAAATACCATCGAGACCCTCGGTTTGCCAGATCCCGTCATTACCACATAGAAAAGATTAACATTGCCGTCATAGCGCGCTCCGAGCACACAATGAGGCGAACGACTGATTGGCGTATCGGTTAAAATCCTAGCTGACACAAGATTGCTGGCAGTTACGCCATGCGAAATGGCTCCCGCATCGTAAACCCATTGCGGAGTAGATGAGCCAGCGACAACAGAGACGCTGTCTTTTTCCGCTTGACACGTTCGTGATAACCTGCGTAGCATACGTCCTTGAGCCTCGATTCTGACATAAGGTCGGATCGTCCGCTCCAAAGAACTGGGGCGGGCGAGTGCTTAAATCGAAAGGTTCAAAGCGTCGCGAAATCCCTATCGGTCGTTTTTCCTGCATTTAACGAAGAGGCAAATATCCGGGCTGTCGTTGAAGACGCGTGTCGGATCATACCGAAATTTGCTCCAATTTTTGAGATCATTGTGGTGAACGACGGTAGCAAAGACCGCACGGGTGAGATTTGCGATGATCTGACCCTGGAGTTTTCCGACGTGCATGTTGTTCATCAT
>DATHGV010000144.1:0-3595 GCA_035490135.1 Candidatus Methylomirabilota bacterium | reverse complement strand
TATGCCGATCTTTGCGGCCACCGTTCCCGCGGACAAATCGTCAGGATCCACCTGGTACTCGCGCAGTTCGTAGCTGATCCCAAGCCTATCCAGAATCCGCACTGCGTTCGTCTTGATCACTCAATGTGCTCCAACTTAGGATAGGTTTCGTCACCCCAGTCAGTTGGATGTATGTCTTGTCCCCAAGAATACAAGGGCTCGTATGTTCGCTAACCGAGCGGTGCCCGAGCACAATCACGCCAAGAAGTAGGCAGGGCCTCCAGCAAACAAATACTAACCATTAGATAGCCGTTCCTCGCTGCATCCGGTGGTTTCTTTAGCTAGAATCCAACTGTCAATTTAGTTGGGTTATGGGGTGAGTTGGGCATGGGGTGAGTTGGGACATGGGGTCCGCGCTCTTTGTATCCAACGACTTTGTTTCCGGCATCAAACGGCTTTCACCGTAACGCCATAAGGAGGGATAGATCATGAATTCCAAGCAAGTGGTGCTCATCACCGGCTCCAGCACCGGCTTCGGCAGACTGTTCACAGAAACGCTGGCTCGCAAAGGTCACACCGTTTTCGCTACGATGCGCGACCCTGGAGGGCGCAACGCCAAGAATGCCTACGAGATCCGTACGTTGGCGCAAAATGAGTCACTGCCAATACACGTCCTTGAAATGGATGTAACCGACGAGGCCTCGGTAGAGCGGGGCACAGATGCGGCAGTGTCCAAAGCCGGCCGCATCGATGTGGCCATTAACAATGCAGGGTACTTCCTTACAGGGCTGGAAGAAGCTGTCACCACCGAGCAAGCACGGCGTCTGATGGACACGAATTTTCTTGGACCGGTGCGTGTAAATCGCGCGGTGCTTCCGCACATGCGACGGCAACGCAGCGGCGTGCTGATGCACATCAGCAGCGGCGCAGGCCGCGTAGTTCTTCCTTCCGCGGGTTTCTATTGCGCCAGCAAATTCGCGCTGGAAGCGTTGGCCGAGGCTTATAGCTACGAACTAGCCGCGCAAGGAATTGAATCGGTGATCGTCGAACCCGGCGCGTATGAGACTCCTGTATTTGGCAATACGGTGACGGCTGCCGACGAGGGTCGCACCAGCACGTATGGCGCTGTCAGGGAAATCCCGGCGAGGATTAACGCGGCACTTTCGTCTGGCGCTGGCAATGCTCAGGAAGTCGCGGATGCCGTTCTGCGGATTGTTGAGACCCCAGCGGGCGAGAAGCAGCTAAGGTATATCGTCAGCCCGCGGAAGTTGGGTGTCGATGAGATCAACGCGCTTTCAAAGCAAGTGCAAGACAGCATACTGGAAGCGTTTGGTCTTACGGCCGACACGAAATTCGTCAAAGGCAAAGCAGCCGCGTCCGTTTAGCGCGATTCCGGCGGTCACTCCACCGTTGGAGATGCACAAGATTTTGCGCTCGGGAGCACAACCGTTCTACGAGGGCTGATCGTCTTCCCTTTCCCGATGATTCTTTCGGGAGTCGCGGACGTGTGCGAATGGTATGACGACGCAGAGCGACAGTTCAGGATCGAGGTCAAAGTAACCAACAAATTGTGGGGGCCGCTTTTCGGCTATAAGGGGACGTTCAGGTAGACTGGCGGACCGTCGGTCCAGAGGAGATTCCTGCCGATATTCTTCCGTATCGCACGGAAAAGAGGGAATAGGAGATTCACCAGGCCAGTTGCCAAGGGAGAACATCTGTCCCTCCGGGCAGCTGTTTACGGGTTTGTGCGTGTGCCACAGTGGAGACTGAACTTGGAGGAGCACATGGCGCAAACGATATGGATTCACAAGCTCGCCGAGACGAAAAAGGCAGACGCCGACGGAATGGGCTACATCTGTGAGCACCTGTTTCAGGCGTTGACACAGAGCGGCAAGCTCACGAAGGCAAAGGGTTGGAACCCGATGCCGAACGCCAGCGCGAAAGACGGCAGCACTTACCAGGCGCTGTTCTGCGATTCCTGTGAAAAGAATTACAACAATGGGAATGTGAGAATGGCGAAAGAGCCGGTATTGGTGTAAGGAAGCCGCTCAAGGTTCCACAGGAATCTGACGCCAAGAGAATACAAGACGCCATTCGGTAGTTAGCTCACCGCTACTTACCATGGCACGAGCAACTCGCAAAATTGCAGTTTTGGCTCCGCCTAGGAGTTACGACGCAAGCCCAGTGGAACGACGGTTTTTATTGGCTGGTACCATCCACCTATTCCGGCGTACCTGAGGTTCAGGCAGAATTCTGATTGGCAGGGCGTCTCCGCTACCAAAAAGAGATTACAAAAAGCTAGGCGAGGATCCATGAGTCTGCGACGAATGTGGGTGGTGAATCTACCGGGAAGCCGGCGGCGAGCCGTGAGGCTGTGGATGGGTATGTTTTCGTTGAACGTTAGCTGCTGGTTCGCGAGCAGGCCCTGGAAAAAAAGAAACATTTACAGGTAAAGGTGGCGCCGCCACTTCCAACAAAGCGAAGACGCGCCCTTGAATCGCAACGGCAACTTCAGGGTATCCGACTTGCCAGATAAAAAGAGAACGTATCGTCTGTCCCCCGTTCCAGGTGTTGGCCGACATTCACTCACGTTGCCTTCGAGATACATGGCGCGCGTGAGTGAATGCCAGTCCACTTTTTTAATCGCCAGCTTGGGCAGTTTCGTTGGCTACGATCGTTTGCTGCCGGGCTTGGGCTAGCTGTTGTTCTTCTTGCTTGGAATACACAAGTTCGTGGCCGCTCGTGTCGCCGGGATAAAACCACTTCACGAGCGTTTCGTGCTTTCCATCTGGTTGTTTCGCCAGGACAATGACGACGTCTCCAGTTGGTTTGCTGCGTTCGGCTGTAACGGTCTGAAGAGTCGCATACAAGCGAGTGCCTTCAGAATTGAAGATACGGACCAAGTCCAGGTCGTTGGGGTCCGCCAATTTGAACAGGTAGGTTCCGGCCGGCAAAATCTGCCCCGGAATTTCTATTGCCTGGCTGAAGGTGATTTTGGTGGACTGGTCCGCTTCATCGGCACGAGCAGCAACTTCCAGGAACAGCACCGATGCAATGGCGAAAGCAATTAGCAAAGCAAGTTTATTGATTTTCATTTTTTATCTCCTTTTCATTTTTCGATTCGAATTCACTTTTGAAGTACGCTAGAGCATGTGCTTCAGGACCTTGCCGGTTCCCTTCACCGTAGCTTTCGTCGCTTTGTAAGTGCCTTTGCCTGCGACTTTCGCGGAATGGGTAACGACGTGTTCGGCCCCGAATGACGCACCCCCAACAGCCAAACAAAATGCAAGTACGGCAATGAGTTTTTTCATGACGTCTCCTTTATGGTTGGTGCGGCTGAGTGCTGTGGAACACATGTAGCTCACGTTTTCACAAGCAAGCTTCCGTGCTTCTCACCGTCAACGCGCCCTTCGTTTTTTCACACCATGAATAAAGGCAGACCTGATGCCAAACCCAGAAGCGGCTGCAATTTGTGTGTAAGCGACTTATTTTGGGGAGGTTAGGAGTTACGGCTAGGCAGTTCGGAGGAGTGTCTGGAGTGTGGGAAGTGTCGATATATTGTATCGATGTCAGTTTCGTGGTGCTTCAATGCGCTGCAAGAATGCTCGTGGCCTCG
>DATHGV010000143.1:0-27050 GCA_035490135.1 Candidatus Methylomirabilota bacterium | reverse complement strand
ACAATTGCACTGAAGGCTGCAACTCTGGTTTAAATCGGGGAAAAACTTCTCATTGGTCTAACAAAATGTTGTTTCACGTGAAACAGAATTCATTCGAACGTTAAGTGTCATTCGAACGCGCGACTGGTTCGAATAGTCATCAAGCATTCGAATGACGGCGCTCTCTTCGCTTATGGAAACAAAAAAGGCGGCTCAAATTTGGCCGCCCTTTTAAACAAAATTGTTGCCTGCGGTTTAATCGACCGCTAGCCGTACGCTATCAAACCTTTTTCTCTTCATCCGGCTTCTCGGTAGGAAGCGCTGGTGGTGCTGCCGGTGTCGGGGGCACAACTGTTTGCGACTGCGACTGATTACCGCCGTGCATGCCTTCTTTGAATCCGCGAACGCCTTCGCCCATGCCGCGCATCAATTCAGGAATCTTGCGCCCGCCAAACAGAACCAGAATGACTACCAGAATAATCAGCCAGTGCATCGGAAATTCCATAACCGCCTCCTGCCGCAATAATCGTCGAAAAGCCCGGTAAATACAGCTAACTGGAAGCTAAAGTATAACACGCTCGTCGCCCGCCCGGCGCGTCACCCTTTCGCGGTCCAGGTACTCCAACAGGGGTATTGCATACTTTCTGGTGATCCCGGTCAAGTCTTTGAACGCGGGGACAGAGATGCGTTCCCCTCTGCTCGTCTTATATGTCGATAGCCGCTGTTTCAGATGCGTAAGCGCCTCTTGATGAAAAATCAACTCAGATGATACCCGTACCAAACTTTTTTCGCGCAGCAGCATATGCAACAACTTTTCGGCCCGCTTGGCTTCCACGGATAGCCCGGCAAGAACATCCTTCACCGCTGGCACTGCCAGACCACCGGCTCGGAATGCCGCCTCAATTTTTACCTTGGCTACCTGCTCGTCGGGCTGCAGTGTGATTCCGCTCCCGGCGCGTTTCACAATCTCGCCCTGTACCTCTAACTTTTTCTGTGCGATCAATTCGGCGAGTGCCGCGCGAAATACCTCGGGTTTCACACGCCGTCCTATACTAGACCGCAAGTCTTCCCGGGTTATTCCAGGCATCAGCGGATTTTCACGCTGGAATCGTTCTATCTTTTCAGTAATCGCGCCGCCCATAGTTTCAAATATGCCGCTGGTTACCAACAAAGGGCGTTCCTCGCCAATGCTTTTCACGACTTTGGAGGATGACAGGGCTTTTATGGCTTCCTGGATCTCTGTTTCCCTCCATCCGGTGTGCGCCGCGATTTCTTCATAACGCAGTCCCATAGGGGCCCGCTCGACCATGGCCGCAAGTACCAATTCACGCGTGCCGTCGCGGAGAGTTTCTAGAAATTTGACTCTGCCGGTATCGCGCGAAAGCGGACGCCGCGCTAAGGGGTCAAGAACCACGCCACCGCCAATGGTAGTGACCGGCGAAAATTGCCGCACGATGAAGCGCTCGCCCGCTACCAGGACCATTTCATCCTGAAGAACGAGATGAGCCACGGCAGTTTGGCCGGGTGCAAGCTCGCTCACACCATAGAGCAAAATCTCCGCGATGGTTTCGGCGGTTGAGGCATGAAGATGCACGCGCTCGCGATGTTTTAACTTGTGCATTCCAGCCAACAACATAAATTGCGCGTCAATTCTGCGCGTTGCCCGAAAATTTCCGGGCTGCGCCAAGGTCATCCCGCGCCTGACGGCGGTGTGATCAATCCCTGCAAGGTTTACGGCCGTGCGTTGACCGGCGGATGCCTGTGCAACAGCCTGTCCACCGGTCTGCACACCCCGAACGCGAAGCCGCTCACCACCGGGCAGGAGTTCCACTTCATCGCCAGTTTGCACAGCGCCGGAGATCAGCGTGCCGGTTACGACTGTTCCAAAGCCTTTCATCGCGAACACTCGATCGATTGGCAGACGAAACGCTCTCGAGGCGTCCTTGGCGCTGACTTGGGTCGCAGCGTGATGCAGGGCCAGTTTTAATTCCGGGAGGCCGGCCCCGGTTTTTGCGTTGACGGGTACGATTGCGGATCCCTCCAGAAAGGATCCACGCACATATTCTTCAATCTCCAGCTGCGCCAGGGTCAGGGCATGGTCATCGACCAGATCGCTTTTGGTGAGCGCGATAACGCCGTGCTTCACTCCCAGCAGTCTGCAAATATCAAAATGTTCTCGCGTTTGCGGCTTGATGGATTCGTCTGCGGCAATGACCAACAACATCAGATCGATGCCGGCAGCGCCAGCCAGCATATTGCTCACAAATCGTTCATGCCCGGGCACATCAATGAATCCAAACCTGATTCCTGCGTCTTCCAGAAAAGCAAAGCCCAGATCGATGGTAATACCTCGGCGTTTCTCTTCGGCGAGTCGATCCGGATCCGTGCCGGTGAGCGCTTCCACCAAGGAAGATTTGCCGTGGTCTATATGCCCGGCAGTTCCAACGATCACGCTTTTAAGGTTTGCGGTCATGAAAGACAAATTTCGCTTTGCAGTTAATTAGCGTCCCAAAAAACTCCTTCAACACTGTTCGCTTTCGTGCAGCACTCCGACCTCTGCGTGCTAGAATCGGCCCATCCGCATGAGTCGCCTTTGTTGCACGCGTTTCGAACGCGCGGCCCGCAAGCTCGGCTGGTTGCGCATCGCCGGTCTTGATGAAGCCGGTCGCGGCGCGCTGTTCGGCCCAGTGGTCGCCGCTGCGGTGATTCTGAATCCCAAGCGGCGCATCGTCGGCCTGGACGATTCCAAGAAACTGGTGGCCGAGCGCCGTGGCGAGCTTGCGCCGCGCATTCGCGAGCACGCGCTGGCGTGGTCGGTCGCCGAGATCGATGCGCAACGCATTGACGCCTGGAACATTTATCAAGCGAGCAGGCAGGCGATGACCGCGGCCCTCAATCAGCTTTCCATCCTTCCCGATTATCTGCTACTCGATGCCATCAAACTCGATGTTCTGATCGAACAAAAATCCCTGATTCACGGAGACGCCCGCAGCGTTTCCATCGCTGCTGCTTCCATTCTGGCTAAAACCCATCGCGACGCGCGCATGCAGGAGTGGGACGCAGTCTATCCCCAGTACGGCCTGGCCCGCCATAAAGGGTATGCCACCGCCGATCATCTGGAAGCCTTGCGCCAGCACGGGCCCAGCCCCCTGCATCGCCACTCGTTCGCGCCGGTACGCGAATCCAACTGCTGGGCAGTCGGCGCTACCCAAATTTCGTTCCTGCAGGACGGAGAAACACCGGAGGGCAGCGCAGAGCCTGCCATTGTTCCCTTACAAAATGCTTAATTTAATCGAGAAAAACTCTCTACTGATGTTCGCCACGGCTTCGCCATGAGGTTTGCAGGTTTAAACGCTGATAACTGGCTGCTCACACGGGACTTTGCCTTCATTGACTTGTTTTTCTTCAGCCTGTTAGCGTAACAGGATAGGTTGCGGGTCACCAACGAACCCCAGCGATCGAGGAGAACGTCTCGGACAGAGTTCCAGGGTCCGCTGGGGTGCTACTTGGCCTTGCTATTGGGCAGCCCGGCGGTCAAACACGTTTAATGTCCCGGTTAACGCATGGCTTATAACAAAAGCAAATACGTCGAAGCCGCCCAGAAGTTGTTAAATCAGGGCAAAGTTGCACAGGCTATCGCCGAATACCAGCAAGTCCTCAAATTCGAGCCCCGCGATCAAGTCACGCTGATGACTGTAGGGGAGTTGTACATTCGCCAGGGCGAAACTTTCCAGGCCATCGATTATTTCGAGCGTCTCGCGCAAATTTTTGTGGGCGACGGCTTCCTGACCAAGGCCATCGCGGTTTACAAACGTATCGCTAAACTGGCCCCGGAAGAAATTCGCCCGCTCGAAAAACTTGCCGATCTTTATGTGCAGCAAGGGGTGATGAGCGAAGCGCGCCCGCTCTTTTTGCAGTTGGCGGAAATCCATCTGAAGCACAATCGCCAGCCGGAAGCGGTCAACCTGCTGAAAAAACTTCTCATCGCTGAACCTGACAATCTGCGCATCCAGGTGCGCCTTGCCGATTTATATCAAGCGATGGGGCAAAGCAGAGAAGCGACGGATTCCTATGTGTCCGCGGCGCAACGCGCTCTGGCGCGCGGTGACCAGGCGGAATGCGAAAAATTAGCAGACAAGGCGCTAAAGATCGATCCGCAAAATCTGGCCGCGGTGATTGTCAAAGCGCGTTCGTACTCAGCGCGCGGCAATGTCGCTCAAGCAGCCGAACTTCTGGAACATGTCCCCGATCTGGAAAAAGGCGGCGAACAGGCCGAGTTGCTGCTTGATCTGTATCTCAAGAGTGTGAATTGGGATAAGGCCACGGCGCTGGCGTTGCGAATCTTCGAAGCCGACGAAAAGAATTTTGGTCTGACGCAAAAAGTGGCCGAGGCTTTACTGCAGTCCGGTCAAAGCGCGCAGGCGATGGCCATCATCGAGCGCACGCGTATCCCCATGCTGGATGCGGGCGAGCACGAGGCGGTCAGCAAGCTTTTGAATGACCTGGTGGAACGCATGCCCGGGCGCGTGGAACCGCATGAATGGCTGGTAGACAGCTACGGGCGCACCAGCGATTCCTTTCGCCTGCCGGACGCTTTGGCGCAGCTTGGCGACGCTTTGGTTGCCAACGGGCAGATGGATCGCGCCAAGGAGGTATTCCAACAGCTAGTCGAGCGCGAACCGGAAAGCGATTCTGCCAAGCGCAAGCTGAATGATCTGCTGAAAAAGATGGGTATGCCGGCAGCCGAGCCGGTTGAGCCTTCTGGCGAAAATCTGAAGGCCGAATTGGAGCCACCGCCAGCCCCAAAAATTCGCCCGGATCTACCGGAACCGGTCTCGGCGCCGGAACCTGAGCCGGTAGTGCCCGCGGCAGCAGAACGCGGCGAAGCGCCGGCCTCGCTCGACGAAGACACGCAGAAATTTATTACCCAGTCCCTTACCGACGTCGACCTGTTTGCCAGCTACGGCCTCACGCAGAAAGCTATCGGATTGCTCGAAGCTATTTTGCGGCGCGCGCCCCGGCACACGCCGTCACTTGAAAAACTTCTGGATTTTGTTCTCGGCGGGGGAGATGACCGCCGCACCGCGGAACTCGCTGCGCGGCTAGAAAAACTTCATACCGAACGTGGCGATAAGCAGGGCGTCGAACGATTCGGCGACTTGCGCCGCCGCTTCCAGCGCTCTGCCGGTCTAACGGACGAACAGCTGGCTGCCGCCTGCGACGCGGCCGTAACAGAGCGCTCCCCTATCCCCGCCGAATCCGCTGACATCGACAGTGATGAGTTTCCCACGTTCGAAATCGCGCCCGAGCCGGTGGGTGCCGAAGATGTTTCTGAGCCGGTTTCGCAGTCTTCGTCACCCGTTCCGGTGGACGCTGCAGCCCAACAATCCAGTGCCCATCCAAAGGATGTTCACGAAGTCGATTTGTCCGACGAATGGTTGTCGGTGCTTAAGGAAGTAGAACCCGGACACCCTGGCGCGGAAACAGCAGCTCACAGAGAAGCTACGGCCCACGAGGCTTCGGCGTCGCCAGTTGAATTTGAAATTGCTGCGGGGCCGGTAGCTGAACACGATGCTAAAGCATCCATATTGGAACCCGCGCAGCCGCCATCGCCGCTCGTTCCTCCTGTTGACATGCCTGCGTATGGTGAATTCCAAGTCTCGGCGCAGGAAATTCCGGCGGAAACTCACGCCGAACAGATTGCGTCGCCGGAAGAAATCCAGATCCCCGAACCTGTGGCTGAAGCACCCGCTCCTCCTGCACAAGAGAAAGCTCCGGAACTGGCGGCTGTCGAACAAAGCCACGCGCCGGTAAAACCCGGCGAACCCGAGTCGGAATTCGAAGTGGATCAGGACTACGACTTGATTCTGGAACCCGAAGAACTGGTGCCGGCCCATAGCCAAAAGCCTCCTGATATTCCGCTTGAGATTCACGCGGCTGAGCCCAATGCAAATCGCGAACTCGAGCCGGTCGGCCGAAATTCCGCTGGGCCACCTGCGGGCAGCGATTTTGCCTCCGATCACTTCCTCGCCGACCTCGCCAATGAGATCGAGGATCTGGGTATGGGCGGGCTGACACCGTCGTATTCGAAGGCCGCGACGGAAGCGCCGGTCAAGAATGTTGACAGATCAAATCTCAGCGACTCCGGACCTTTGAAAGAAGTCTTTGATGAATTCCGCGCCGAGCTCGGCGAGATGGGTTCCGACGACGAGGATTTGGAAACGCACTACAATCTCGGCACGGCGTTTCGCGAAATGGGTTTGCTCGAAGAAGCCATCAGCGAATTTCAAAAAGTGGCCAAAGCCAACGAGCGCGGCCGACCTTTCCGCTACGCCATGCAGTGCTGCACGCTGCTTGGCCTGGCGTTCATGGAGAAAGGGCAGCCGGGTATCGCGGCCATCTGGTATCAGCGTGCTCTTGAGACTCCCGGAGTCGAGCCGGAAAGCATCCTCGCCTTGCGGTATGATTTGGGCATTGCCCAGGAATCGGCTGGAGAACCAGAAGCGGCGCTAAAAAGTTTTTCCAAAGTCTACGCGATGAATATCGACTATCGCGACGTGGCCGAACGCATCGCCGCTCTCCAGAAGCCTAGCCGCTGACGCCTGGATGTTCGGTTAGGCGGAGACCCCTCAGTTATGAATCGTGTGTTACGCGCACTGTTGATTATTTTATGTTTTGAGATGGGCGCTCTGCTGCTCTATCTTCCGTGGACGAACTTCTGGGAGCAAAACTATTTTCTAAGCCACTTTCCTTCGCTTCTGCCGGTTCTTTTACATCCGTCGGTACGCGGCTTCGTCAGCGGCATAGGAGTGCTGGATATTTTTTTGGCATTTGGTTTGATCCGTCCGCGACCCGAAACTCCCCGTGTACCATCCCAGTAAATTGCCGCGGGCACCGATTCTTTGTTACGTCACCGATCGGAAGGCCCTTGCATCTGCGGATGACTATCAAATTGAGGCACTGCACCAGCGCGTAGGTGCCGCTGCTGCGGCCGGGATCGATTGGATTCAGATACGAGAAAAAGATTTCTCTGGCAAGCAGCTGTCATCCTTCACTCGCGCGGCCGTCGCGCAAATTAAACAAATAAACGAACGTAACGGAACGCTAACGCGAATAATCGTCAACGACCGCCTCGACGTGGCGCTATCGGAACACACCGGTGGTGTTCATCTGGGCGAGAAGTCTTTGCCTGCCGGCGACGTTTGCCAGTGGCTCCCTGCAAAGCCCGATCTCGCAGCAGGTGACAAATTTCTGGTTGGAGTTTCTTGCCACTCGGTTGAGGGCGCTTTAAGCGCGGCACGCGATGGCGCAGATTATATTTTCTTCGGCCCAATCTTTGCAACGCCGTCGAAGGCATCCTTTGGCGCTCCACAAGGCCTCCCACGGCTCGCGGAAGCTTGTAGTGCCGTATCGGTTCCAGTGCTCGCTATCGGCGGCGTCACTCTCGATAACGCTTCCGATTGTTTCGTCGCGGGCGCAGGGGGCCTCGCGGCCATCCGCCTTTTTCAAGACGCCGAGAATCTTGCGGCCCTCATTAGCGACTTACGTGTCCGTTCTCATTAACGCCTTACGATTATCCAATTTGGTGCCCTGACGGTTTAGATTCACATCGGAATCACGTGCGGATCAATTTTCCCTTTTGCGGTGCCTGCTGGGTCCTCAACCTCGATGGTGTATTTATAACGCCTCCCTGGGTGTTGCTTAGGCGATTTAACGGTCTGCTCGTCAGTCTCACTTTTTTGGCTGCCGGGGTGCGATTGAAACTTCGCATGCCCTGCCCCAAATAGGTCGTCGGCGTACGGGTCTGTGAAAGTAATTTTGATAACCCCAGTACTGCTCTGCATGGACCACCGGACCTTATCCCCTTCGCATAAAAAGATCACATCGTCAGCCGGATCTTTCAGCACTTGTTGGCTCCCCACAACTTCGATCGCATACTCTTGTGGATCGCCGGCTGGACACGTCCGACCCCTGAAACCTACGTTTCCTCCTCCCGGTTTATTTTCCGTGCATGCCAGGCAAATTACTGTCGCCGCAAAAAGTGTCACGCAGCTCACGAACTTTGACAAAACCCCAGTTCTTATCATGTGGACTTTCCTTTCTTATGCTCTTGCGCAATGAGGGCCCTGAAACCTGGATTGTTTTTCTACCACCGAGAAATGTGGCGTATACCGCGTGGCTGCGGGCGGATATCCCGCATCCCGTTATATGGAGATGCACAAAAACAACTTCATCGCTGGCGGTTTAAGTTTCACATTGGAATTACGTGTGGATCGTTCGTTGAAACGGCTTTGCCGCTTTTGTCTCTGGCTACAATCTGGTAGGAATAGTCTTGATATTTTGTTGCGTTGGGGCCGACGGTTTGAGTGTCGGTAACTTGCTTGTGATGGGTATCACTGACATTTGGACCTGAACCAGGCTTCGAAGTGAAACTGCCTTCACCAGATTCGAATAGAGTGTTGGTCTTCACGGTGGCGGGGTCATCGAATTTCGCCGTAAACGACAAATCATCTTCGGTAAACCAACGAACCTTGTCGCCGACGCACACAAAAACGTATTGATCCACGGGCGTTACTACCCCACTTTTAATTTCCACCTCGACAGTGTGATCCGGGCTGCATGCGACGTACTTCAGGTTGTAGGAAGTTTTCCTGCGGCCTGATTCCGCCTGGCTGTCGTCGGCTTTAGGTTTGTTCAAATCGCAGCCGTCACACATCATCGCTAATCCCGCGAGGAATCCAATACGTACCGTCGCTCGACAAATTGCCTGGCTGGTCATGATGTCTTTCCTTTCTTACTCTCTTGCGAAATGAGGGCCCTGAAGCGTGGATCGTCTTCCAACACCATGAAATTTGGCGTATCGCGCACACTTGCAGCGGGGTATCCCGCAGCCACCGCGCGCTCCAGCTTTTCCAGCGATTTTTTCTGATCTCCCGCCTGCACATAAACCATGGCGGCGTAATACAAAACTTCCGGATCGCGCGGCGCAAGCTTTTCCGCTTCGCCAATGCGAAGTTGGGCTTTTTGCTTTTCGCCCAGCATGGCGTGGTATTCCGCCAGGTAGCTCAGCATGTGCGCATCTCGCGGATTGATTTTGCGCTGCTCCTCGCCCAACTCCAGCGCTTTGCGGTAAGCGCCGGCTGCGCGCTCGCGCATTCCAGGCGCCCAATAATATGCGTCTCCCAGATTCCCCCAGATTTCGTAATTCTTGGCGTCGAGAGTTGTGGCTTCTTCCAGCGAGTGCGCCGCATCCGTGTAACGTTTGGACTGAAAATAAGCCATGGCCAGGTTCGACATTCCATCCCCGGTTTTGCGAATCTTTAAGGACTGATTCAAGGGCTCAATGGCTTCGCTATAGCGCCCTTGCAGGATGCGGGTAATGCCCAGGTTGGCAAACCCGACGAAGCTGTCGGGAACCAGCGAGGTGACTTGCCTATACCTCTGCGCCGCTTCCTCCAGCCTTCCATTCCGCAAATAAAAAGTGCCCAACTGGTTGTATCCGGCCCAATAATCGGGCCGCAACGCGATGACCGCTTTGTAGGATTGCTCCGCTTGGTCTAAACGGTTCAGGCTCTCATAGGCGCGCGCCAGTCCGGTTTGCGCGGCATCCAGCGTGGGTTCGCTCTTCGAGGCTTGCTGATATTCTTTGGCAGCCAGTTCGTATCTTCCGGTGCCCTGATACACGGTGCCGAGGCAGGTATGCCCCTGCGTCAGATTTGGATCTTTCTCCAGCGCCACCTGACAGGCTTTGGTCGCGTCGGCTACCAGGCGTTTGTCGTGGGTGTGTTCGAATTTCTGCCAGTAAGCTTCGCCCAAACCTGCGTAGGCGCCCGCAAACCCGCTGTCTTTTTCGAGTGCGTGACGAAATACGCTGATGGCATTATCGATATTTTCTTCCTTGTCGTAATTCTGCAAATAGCCCAGGCCTCGCAAATAGAAATCGTAAGCAGCCGGTTCGGAGGTACCGTGAGCGGACAACGTTTTCTTTTCCTGCGGCTCCAACTCCAGTTTTAGAAGCTCCGTCACTCGCGCGGAGACCTGGTCCTGCAGCGCAAAGGGATCGGACGCTCCAGCGGTAATCGTGCCGCCGCGAAGCTGTTCATGCGAACGCGCATCTACCAGGGAATAATTGACGCGAACTTGTCCGGCAGCTCGCTGGATATTCAGCATTAATCCGTAGTTCACGCCAAACTCTTGCCGCGCTGCTTCCAAGGTCTGTACGTGATGCGCACGCATTTCGCTCGGCGGAATAACCGCCAGGTGGTGGCGCTCGGACAATTCCGTCAAACCGGAAGTAAGCGTGTCCACCAGGCCGCTGTCGAACGCGGCCTCACTGGCCTGCGAATTGGTGTCCGGAGAAATCACCGCGAGCTGCACGCGCTCACCGGCAACTTTGCCCGCAACTTCGCTTGAGCCCTTCGGTACGCTGGGGGATCTTTTTGCCAGCCACCACAGTGCACCCGCAGTAATTAGCGCCAGTACGGCGGCAGCGGCCACTCCCCATACCCATCCAAGCTTCGGTTTTTCTTTGGCCCTGGAAACGATCCCCACCGCCGATGACGGTTCCAGCGCTTCCAGCGCCGCGCGAACTTCGCCAGCTCGTTGATATCTGCGCGACGGCTCTTTCTCCAGACACCGGCGAATCACCGCCGCTAACCCAGGCGGCACCGTTTCGGGCAGCGCCGGAATTGGCTCATTGATGATGCCGGTGCAAAGCCGATAAAGATTGTCTCCGCTGAATGGCTTTACTCCCGCAGCCATCTCATACATCACGATTCCCAGCGCCCAGATATCGCTGCGGGCCGAGGCCTCGGCGCCTTCGAGTTGTTCGGGCGACATGTACGGCATCGTTCCTGCCAAGCCGACGGTTGTGGCCGTTACCGCTTGCAAGCTCTTGCGTGTCACGTCATTTGGATCGGTTCGCTTGGCGAGTCCGAAGTCGAGGATTTTCGCGTCGCCTTCCGGAGTAATTACGATATTCAACGGCTTCAGATCCCGGTGAATGACCCCGCGCGCGTGGGCATGCTCCAAAGCTCCGGCGATTTGTCGTGCGTATCTCACCACGCTTGACGTGGACATCCGACCGTCGCGAATCGATTCCGACAGCGGCCGGCCCTCGACGAACTCCATGGCGATAAACATCTCGCCGTGTTCTTCAGCCACTTCGTAAATCGTGCAGATATTCGGATGGTTCAGAGCGGAGGCGGTACGAGCTTCTTCTCGAAAGCGCTGCACTTGTTTCGGATCACGAACAATTTGAGGTGGGAGAAATTTCAGTGCGACCGTGCGGCCCAGCGCGGTGTCTTCAGCCCGATATACCACACCCATTCCGCCACTGCCTAACGGCTCCAAAAGCCGGTAATGCGACACCAAGGCGCTCGGCACAGGCACCGCCACGGGAGGAAACCAACACGCTCGCAGACTTCGCATCGTGCTTTTTGAGAGACAATCGCTGCGCGCATATTAGGCTGCGGTTAACCCGCAAGTCAACGCGCAGTTCATTGCGTGTAGTTCATTGCGCCTTAACCTCTGGTTCGTCAGATCGAAACTGTCGATGTTGGGAGATTGCCGTGCTGTTGAAAAGGTAGGGCGAACAAAACCCCTGACTCAGGCGCTAAGCCAGCGCCCTATCGGCTTCCACGATTGCGTGTGATCGCAAATTACTCGCAGCGCAGCCGTAAGCGGAATGGCCAGCAACAACCCCATTCCGCCCCAAATCCATCCCCAAAATAACAGTGCGATGGTGATGGACAAGGCATTTAATCGCACCTTCTTGCCCACTAACGCCGGCGCCAGCAAATTATTCGCCAGCATATGAATCGCCATCAACACGCCCGCGATCAACGCGTAGGAGGCCGCGGAGTGCAGTTTCGCAAGCGCCAAGAGGAATGCCGGCAACCACGACAGTACCGCTCCAAAATAAGGAACCATATTCAACAATCCCGAAACTATGCCTATCAATATCGGGTAGTCCAAGCCCATGGCCCAGAAGAACACGCTGCTCACAGCTATCACGATCAGCGTCATCAGCGACATACCCACCAGGTAATCGCGCAGCACGTCGCGCAAATCTTCCAGCGTTTCCTTTACTGAAGTCCTTCGCGAGACCGGAAATAATTGCAGGGTGCTGTGCCACACCCCTTGTTTTTCAGACAGCATAAAAAATACCAGGAAGGGAACGAAGGTAACTTCCAGCACTAGCCCGGACAATGATCCGATGATGTGCACCACTGCGGCACGCAGGGCATTTTCTACGCCTGCGACTGTTTTCGACGGGCCTTTCCGCTGGGATGGCTGGGAAGATGTTTCCCCGTCGCTTACCTGCCTTTCGATACCGTTTAATTTCGTTTCTACGGAATTCACCGCGTTCTTGAGCGTGCTGCTATATTTCGGCCAATTTGCTGCAAAGTCCGATCCCCGCGAAAATAATCCGTATCCCACCGCTCCCAGCACTCCGATCAAAAGCAACACCGTAATCATGGATGCCAGGATGCGCGGCATGCGCATTCGTTCCAAAAACTCCACGATGGGATCCAAAAAATAGGCGATTAGAATCGCCAGCAGCAGGGTAATAAGCACGCTTGCGGCAAAGTAGAGAAAAATCAGAATGAGCGCCACTGCCAGAAGCTTAAGACTTACGTTTGAAATCAAGATATGAGGCTTATGGCCTGGGCTAGGCCGGAGTTCGGCGGATAGGACGGGCTCCATGCACGAAAAGGTAACATATCCGTGAATTCTAGCCGCATTTTGTGCGCTAACCGGTCGCCCAAATCACAATCCCTGCTCGCTGGACCGCTCGCCGAAGCGACACACTGGAAACAAAGTGCGGATTCTTCTCCCGGCGGCCCGCTGACGCCGTGCTAAACTTTTTGACCGGGTGCTCGCCCAACGGCATTCGCTCATTTTGGACGGCTTCGTGTCGCGCTGTCGCAATTTCACCAATGCCTAAATCACTTTTTGGTACCGATGGTATTCGCGGCGTTCCTGGTACACCCCCGCTCGACGATGCCACCTTGTTTGCCACCGGACACGCTCTGGGCGCCTATTTGCATCGCGAACATTCTGCCGCCCGGGTTCTTATCGGCATGGATACGCGCGAATCCGGACCACACATTGCCGCCGTCCTTGCCGCAGGCCTCTCGCAAGCTCGCGCATCGGTGGCCTTCGCCGGAGTGATCACCACTCCGGGAGTCGCCTGCCTCGTCCGTCAGAATGATTTTGAAGCCGGGGTGGTAATTTCCGCGTCCCATAATCCCTTCCATGACAATGGCGTAAAACTCTTTTCTCACGCGGGGATGAAATTCCCCGACCTGACCGAAGAATTGTTGGAACTGGACATCATCAAGCACCGCGATGCAAATAAATCCGCGCGCATTTCCGCGCCTGCACTCGTCGCCGATCAGTCGTTGGACGAGGAGTATCTTGCTTATTTACGACAGCGGGTCATACCGGGCGCGAAATTAAATGGATTTCGCATGGTGCTGGATTGCGCCAACGGCGCAGCCTATAAACTCGGTCCCGAACTATTTCGGTCTCTCGGTATGGAGGTGATCTCCATGGGTGAATCGCCGGATGGCCGGAATATCAACGCGGGCTGCGGTTCATTGCATCTGGAAGGGCTCAGGAAACACGTTCTCGCGGAACGAGCCACTCTGGGGGTGGCTTTTGATGGTGACGCTGACCGCGCTCTGTTTGTTGCGGCCGAAGGACAAATCGTCAATGGCGATGGGGTGATGCTGGCCGCCGCACGCTACCTGAAGTCTCAAAATAAACTAAAAGGCAACCGCGTCGTTGGAACCTCCATGTCCAATTTAGGCCTGGAACGCGTGCTGGACGCTGAAGGCATCACCCTGGCGCGCACCGACGTCGGTGATCGCTATGTGCTTGAAGAAATGCTGCGCAGCGGGAGCGTGCTGGGCGGCGAACAGTCCGGCCACATTATCTTCCTGGACGACAGCCCGGCTGGCGACGGTCTGCTGACCGCGCTCAAGATTGCTTCGCTGGTTTCCATGAACGGTGGTCTCACGGATTTGACCAAGGGATTGAAGGACTACCCGCAAATCATCGTAAACGTGAAGGTTCGTGCAAAACCTCCGCTCGATTCGCTGCCAGAAGTCTCGCGGGCCCTTTCCGACGCCAACTCCGCGCTGGGCCAAAGTGGCCGGATAGTTCTTCGATACTCGGGCACGGAGCCTCTCGCACGCGTGATGGTGGAAGCTGAACACGATTCGGATGTGCAACGCTTCAGCGAGTCGCTGGCAAATGCCCTTCGGGCCTCCATCGGCGCTTAAGCGATTCGTTGCTTCTTAAAGCGAAGCGGGGCGTGTTGGAAAAGTGCGCGAACTGCTCCAGTATCGCTGACCGAATCGTAAGCAACCTCCAAGAAAATGCGTAAGTGCGGTCAAAAATAAAAATAACGATATTGCAAGTTTCTGTCCTGAAAATTCTTCGCTAAGCAAACACTCGCGGCTTCGATCGGCTCCCAAACAACATAGAAGCCAACCGAAATTCTGTGAGATTTTGTAGGTCCGTACCCCTGTCACACACCTTGACGTGGCCTTCCGCTAGGATAACCGTCTTGCTTTCAGCTACTTTGAATTGTTATTTCCGCTGGGTGCTGGCTGGCACAACACTTGCTCTTCTGTTGGCAACTTTAAAAAGATTGGCTTCCCGGGGTGGCCGGACCCGAACCTCGACTCGGTTTCCGGTTTTGGGGCGTCAATTCAAAAAGGGGGCTTGCACCAGCCCCCTTTTTTCATTTCTGCGCGTTCCGCGAGTCCCTGTATTTCCAGCTGCACCCGGCCAGGTCTCTTCCTCCGTTTTTGATGGTGAGTCGTATTGCGATCCAGATTTAATACCGCGGTCCACTCACTGCAGGATTGGGGTATTTGAATAACGGCGAAGTTGAGGTGCCACTGTAAATCGCTCGTCGGCTAAGAAGGAAGCGCCCCGAAAAAGGTGAGCGGCCGGTGGGGGTTCCGGCCGCTCGGGCGTGGGGATGGAGGGAAACGTAATCTGAAGCTGTTCTTAACTTCCCGTCATTATGCTGCGCTCGCGAGCAGCACAACGGCACACAGGAGCAGCCGTAACCGCCCCGGAAGCCTCGCTCAACTTCCGATCACAGTTGCGATTGTGCTGCGCCTTGGCGTGCCGGTCGATAGTTCCGTCGTTCCATCTCACCCAGTACTTTCCGCCTTATGCTTCCGTACCGTTTCACAAGTACCTCCGTACCGTCCCCACACACAATCCGAAATGGCAATCTGCAAATCGGTGGTCTGCCGTCTCCCCCCTCAATTTCTTCTGGACTTCTTCTACCTTCTTTTGAACTGGGGCTCACCCAGATGCTTTCAGGGCGAATTATGCGTGCCTAAAGCTCTGACAGCGTCAACCGCTCGCCACTTCCCACCGCGATACGTTATTCTTCCATCCCATGCATGACCTAAGTTACTTTCGTGAGCATCTCGATCTTTTTGCGGACATGGCTGCCAAACGCGGCGCCGCTCTTGATCTCGACGCTTTTCGCGCTCTCGACAAAGAGCGTCGGGAACTCATCACAAAAAACGAGCAACGCAAAGCGCAACGCAACAAAGCCAGTGACGAAATCGCGCGCCTCAAAAAAGAAAAGCAGCCCGCCGATGGGATCATTTCGGAGATGAAACAAGTTTCTGAACTTATCAAGCAAACCGATGAGCGCATTACCGGGCTTGATGCCACGCAACGCGAGCTGCTGCTCACCATTCCTAATGTCCCTCATTCCAGCGTACCGGTGGGTTCCAGTGCCGCGGACAACGTAGAAGTACGCCGCTGGGGCGCGCCGCCGAAGTTTGACTTCACTCCGCGGCCCCACTGGGAAGTCGGGGAGCGCGCGGGAATTCTGGATCTGTCCGCCGCGGCAAAAATCACTGGCGCCCGTTTTGCCGTCTACAAAAGCTGGGGAGCACGCCTCGAACGCGCACTCGCAAATTTCTTCCTGGATGTACACACCCGCGAACATGGGTACACGGAAATTCTGCCGCCCTTTTTAGTGAATAGTGCTTCACTCATGGGTTCCGGCCAGCTTCCAAAATTTGCTGCCGATCTCTTCAAGATAGAGGGCTCCGACTTCTGGCTCACCCCCACGTCGGAGGTCGAGCTGCACAATCTTTATCGCGACGAAACGTTAACGGAAAACCAGCTTCCTATCTTCCTCACCGCCTGGACCGCTTGTTTCCGCTCCGAAGCAGGTGCCGCCGGTAAAGACACGCGCGGCATTCTCCGCCAACATCAATTCCAGAAAGTCGAGCTTTTCAAATTTACCCACCCGGATAAAAGTTATGAGGAACACGAGGCGCTTGTTCGCAATGCCGAGACAATTCTGCAAAAACTTGGACTTCACTATCGAACGGTGCTCCTCTGTACTGGAGATATGGGTTTTGCCGCCGCAAAAACCTACGACATAGAAGTCTGGCTACCCTCTGCGAGCGAATTTCGCGAAATATCCTCTTGTTCGAATTGCGAGGCCTTTCAAGCGCGTCGCGCGGGCATCCGTTTTAAACCCGCAAGCGGCGGCAAAAGTGATTTTGTGCATACGCTGAATGGCTCGGGGCTCGCCGTGGGGCGTACCTGGATCGCCGTCATCGACAACTATCAACAAGAGGACGGTTCTGTCGTGATCCCCGAGGCACTGCGCCCATACATGGGCATCGACCGAATTCCGGTACCGGAGACGCCTAAGCGTTAGGGCAGCCTTGCGCAGGCTCTCCTTTACTTAACTTGCAGAAAAACCTTAACTTAAGGGCCTCGGTGGTCTAACGACCCTGGTGTTTGACTCCCGGTCTACCTTCGCAACTTACTGAAATTGCACCTTTTCGTTTGACGCGCCCTTTTGACCTTGCATACACTCGGTTCACTGCGTCCTTGGTGAGTTCCTGACTATTGGCCGTCGTTGCCTTTCCGCCGACGCCGATAGGAATTCACTCATCGTCATTAGCTGGTAGACATGACTCGACGCGGTTGCAGAGATAGCCATGACCTTTCTCGCTCGATTGATCAGGTTTTTGTTTTGGGTGGTAATTGTTTCGTGGGGCGTTCGCCTCGCCGGACGATTGCTTTCCGGCTTGCTGCAGCCCGGCCGGACGCGTGAGCCAATGCAGCCCGCCGGTGATTTGAATACTGACCAGGCTGCACGCCTGCTGGTTCGCGACCCCATCTGCGGTGTGCACATCGCGGAGGTGCTCGCAATTCCTCTGCGTGAAAATGGTGAGTTGCTGCATTTCTGTTCGTTGGCCTGCCGCGATGCCTATCTAAATTCTTCGCACAAGCTAGCGGCGAACGCATGATTCGGCGTGAACTAACGACAATTGCTGTGTACCCAAAGTTTTGAATACTGTTTTAAACGACGATCCGATTTGACGAAAGGACCCGAGCCGATGGCCACGGTCGCAAAGCCCACAGCCCCGACGAGACAGATTGGCACGCCTCCCATGGTGCCGCGCATCGCACCGCGCGAGGATTTGAATCCGTTCCGAATTTCCCAGATTCAATTTGATATGGCCGCTGAATTCCTAAAGCTTGATCCTGGCTTGCGGCAGATTCTGCGCACACCCAAACGCGTTCTGGAAGTTTCCATTCCCACGAAAATGGACAACGGCCAGGTAAAAGTTCTCACCGGTTATCGCGTGCAGCACAATGTGGCGCGCGGACCGGCTAAAGGTGGCGTGCGTTTTCATCCCAACCTTACGCTGGACGAAATGAAAGCTTTGGCCGCCGGTATGACCTGGAAGACGGCAACCGTGAACGTGCCTTTTGGGGGCGCGCAGGGCGGCGTAATTTGTGATTCGAAGCGCATGTCCAAAGGTGAGCTTGAGCGCGTGACGCGCCGCTATGCCAGCGAGATTCTGCCGCTCATCGGACCGTATCTGGATATTCCGGCTCCTGACGTGTACACCGACGCGCAGACGATGGCGTGGATGATGGACACCTACGCAATGACCGTGGGCCACGCGGCGCACGGGTCGGTTACCGGGAAACCCTCGTCTGTCGGCGGATCGAATGGCCGAGAAGAAGCCATGGCCCGGGGTTTGGTGGCCGTCGTCGAAGAAGCATGCAAACTCAAAAAAATCGCGCTTCGGGGAGCAACCATCGCGATTCAAGGCTTCGGCCATTCAGGAGCTACCGTCGCGCAGCTCTTTGCCGAGAAAAAAGCGAAAATCATCGCTCTCAGCGATACTCGCGGAGGCGTAACCAATCCGCGCGGCATCGACCCCATCAAAGCGATCCGCTATAAAGAACGT
Organism: Candidatus Methylomirabilota bacterium; assembly: GCA_035490135.1. Taxonomy (GTDB): domain Bacteria; phylum Acidobacteriota; class Terriglobia; order Acidiferrales; family UBA7541; genus Acidiferrum. The sequence goes on along the minus strand of DATHGV010000143.1, from coordinate 8,799 downwards.
TCTGGCACGGTCGTCGGGATGCCCGGCGCTTCGCGCACTACCAACGACGAGTTGCTCACCATGAAATGCGACATATTGGTGCCTGCTGCCCTCGAAAATGTCATCACCTTGAACAACGCGGAAGCCATCAAGGCGCGCATTATTGCGGAAGCGGCAAACGGGCCGACCACTCCCCACGCCGATGAAATTCTCGCTCGCAAGGGCATCACCGTTCTCCCGGACATTCTCGCCAACGCCGGCGGCGTCACCGTCAGCTATTTTGAGTGGGTGCAAAACCAGCAAGGGTTGATCTGGGACGCCGAAGAAGTAAATGCGCGTCTGCAAAAAACCATCGTGCGCGCTTTTCACGAAATGGTGGAAACCATGCGCAAGCATCACGTCCCACCGCGCGCCGGCGCCATGATTCTCGCCGTCGGACGAGTGGCGGAGGCTACTTTGGTCCGCGGTTTGTTCCCATAACGCGGAATTATTTCTAAGCTAGCCGCCGTACCACAACTGTTAGAAGCCCTACCCTGCATTTTTGCGAAAACTTTTTCTTGCGTCGGACCTCTAGCGCGCGTACATTCGCAATTGCCGGTGCGTTTTTGGTTGGTTGCCAAAAGCGCCCGGCAATTTTCGCTTGGAGTGAAATTGTGGCGAAATAGTGGCGCTGTTTTTTGACGTGAAACTCGTCGCGCCGCAAGAGACTAAAGAATTTTGTGGCCTGCACCATGGGTCGCTGAGGATTAAGCACGAAAAATGTCCAACCACATAAATGTGGCTCCCAATTTATTGCTCACTATTGCGGGATTCGATCCTTCTTGCGGCGCGGGTATCGCGGCCGACCTCAAAACTTTTGCCGCTCACGGTTGTTACGGCGTGGCGGCGATCACTTCACTGACGGTGCAGAGTACCGAAGGCGTGCAAGCGGTCCACAATACGCCCAGCGCCGAACTGCGCGAGCAATTAGAAATATTGGCTAAGGATTGTGACATCGCCGCGGTAAAGATCGGCATGCTCGGGAATCGCGGAAACGCCGTGGTGGTCGCGGAATTCCTGGATGCGCATAAATTCGCGCACGTGGTCCATGACCCGGTCATGAAGTCTTCCAGCGGAGCGGAACTCCTCGATGCCGCCGGACTCAAATATCTGATCACCGAATTGCTGAAGCGCTCTACGGTGATCACTCCCAATGTGCCTGAGGCAGAAATTTTGGCGGGCCTGGAAATCAAAGACGTCGCCGGCATGGAAGCCGCCGCCAGAAAGATCGTCGAGATGGGCGCTCACGCCGTGATCGTGAAGGGCGGTCACATGGAGCGCGCCATTGACGTACTTTTTGACGGCGAAAAAATAACTTTATTGGGCGGCGACCGGGTAAAGGCGGATAACTATCACGGAACGGGTTGCACGTTCGCGTCCGCCATCGCCGCACAACTCGCCTCCGGCCGCGGGCTGACGGAAGCCGCTATGCTCGCCAAGGCCTACGTGACCAAAGCCATCGAAAAGGGCTACGCCATCGGCAAAGGCCGCATCCCCTTGGATCATTTCTACCGCTTGCGCACTGAACCGCCGGCGCGGGGCATCCACGAGGTGCCGCAACACGGCATGCACCCTGCCGCGGAACCGACTGCTCATTAATTTATTCGGATTGTTTACTTCTCAAAAGTTGGGCGAAAGTTGCGATTGAAGGTTCTCGCTTTGACTAGAAGCGCGGCGCTATCGTTTCCACACTACTCGGCCGGCCACAATCGTGGCCATTGGCGCGCCTTTGAAGCTGCGCCCGTCAAAAGGTGAATTCCGCGATTTGCTGGATGACTCCTTGACGTTAAAAGTCCACTCATGATCCGTCGAAAAAATCGTAAGGTCGCCGGCCTGGCCCTCGGTAATTTTTTGCTCCAGACCAAGCACTCGCGCCGGACCCGTTGTGAATAATTCCACCATACGCTTCAGCGTGATCTTCCCGCTGTGCACGAGTTCCAGCGCAAGCCCCAACGCCGTTTCAAATCCCAAAATGCCAAAAGGGGCGCGATCAAACTCCACATCCTTTAAAGCCGGCTCGTGAGGCGCGTGATCGGTGGCGATCGCATCCACGGTGCCGTCGGCCAGTCCGGCCAGCAGTGCGTCACGGTCGTCGCGCGCGGCTAATGGCGGATTCATTTTGAATCGCGAATCGTATTGCACATCCTCATCGATCAGTGTGAAGTGATGCGGCGTCACCTCGCAGGTGACTTTCAACCCGCGCTGTTTCGCCCAGCGCACCAGCTCCAGCGAACTCCGCGCTGAAAGATGCGCAATGTGCAGCCGGGCATCCGTCAACTCGGCGAGCTGAACGTCCCGCGCGACACACACTGACTCTGCGGCAGCGGGCATACCGCGCAAACCCAACCGCGTGGAGGTAACCCCTTCGCGCATCACCGCGCCATGCGCCAGAGAAACATCTTCGGCGTGTTCAATCACCGGCAAATCCAGCGATTGGCAATAGTCCATCACTTGCCGCGCCAATTTCGCCGTAGCGATGGGCTTGCCATCATCGGATACCGCGACGATTCCAGCTTGCTTCATCGCCGCTATTTCCGCGATGTTTTCTCCTTTGCTGCCCACCGATGCCGCGCCGATCGGCCAGACCCGCACGCTGCCGGTCGACTTCGCGCGATCCACAATAAATCGCGTAACCGAGGCGTTGTCATTCACCGGTTTCGTGTTGGGCATGCAACACACTGCGGTAAAACCGCCGCGTGCCGCTGCTCGCGTTCCGGTCTCAATGCTTTCCGACGACTCCTGGCCCGGTTCCCTCAAATGCACATGCATGTCGATAAAACCCGGCGCGATGATCAATCCGGCCGCATCGAAAATTTCTGCATCTCGCGCTCGGGTAATCTTTCCCGGAGCGGCAATCTCCGCGATTTTCTCCCCATCGAGAAGGATGTCCTGCGCCGCATCGGTTTTCGTCGCCGGGTCCAGCACCCTACCGTTCTTAATCAGCAGCATGGGTGGATTCCTTTTTTTCTGGTGTAGCGCTCGGGTCGCCCAATGCCTCATCGGCGACGGGGCTTTCTCCGCCTTCTGTGGCGCCGGACATCAGCAAAAACAGCAGCGCCATGCGCACCGCGATGCCGTTGGTCACCTGCTCGAGAACGCACGACTGCGGTCCATCGGCTACCTCCGGCGAAATTTCCACACCGCGATTCATTGGGCCCGGATGCAGGATGAGTGCGTTTGGATTCGCCAGCCGCAACCGCTCGGCATTCAGTTGATACAGCAAAATATATTCTTCGGCGGAAAGTGTGGGCTCGTACATTCGTTCGGTTTGCACTCGCAGCACCAGGATCACGTCCGCATCTTCGAGCCCTTCCTCAATTCTTGACACACGACGAATCACGCATCCTGGAGGACCGATCTTTTCCAGTTCGCGCGGGACCCACATCGCCGGGCCGCACAGAGTGAACTGACCGCCGAATTTCCCCAGCAAATGAATATTCGAACGCGCCACGCGGCTGTGTTGAATATCGCCAAGAATGGTAACTTTCAAATTTTCAATTGAGCCGCGCCGGTCCCGAATGGTCAACGCATCCAGCAATCCTTGCGAGGGGTGTTCGTGCGTGCCGTCACCGGCGTTGATCACCGGGATGTCAAGATTGCGCGCCACGAAATCCGCCGCCCCGGACGCCGCGTGGCGCATCACCAGGCAATCCGGTTTCATGGCATTCAGTGTGTACACGGTATCCAGAAGCGATTCGCCTTTTTTCAAGCTGGACGCTTCCGCTTGCAGGTTCATGGTGTCCGCGCCCAGTCGCGAAGCCGCAGTGCTGAAACTAATGCGCGTACGAGTGGAATTTTCGAAGAACGCCAGAGTTACGGTTTTTCCGCGCAAGGTGGCTAGTTTTTTTAGAGGATGGCGCTGAATTTCCTGAAACAGTTTGCTCTGGTCCAGCAGAAAAGTTAATTCGTCCGCGCTAAGCGGTTCAAGGGCCAGGAGATCGCGAAAGCGGTAGCTCACATCGTCACTTATGGAATTGCTTGGCCAATCTTCTTATGTCGAACAGCAGTGCAGCCTGATCAATTCATGAAAAGTTCCTACGGCTCCAGTCGATCGACCAGCACCACACGCTCTTCGCTGTCTATCTCCCGCAGCCGTACTTCGACGATTTCTGTATCGCTGGTTTGCACGCCTCGGCCCACGTACTGCGCCTCGATGGGCATTTCACGATGGCCGCGATCGATCAGCACACACAGTGAAACGCGCTTTGGCCGGCCCAGGTCGAACAAACCATTCATCGCCGCGCGAATGGTCCGGCCGGTATACAAAACGTCGTCCACCAGCACCAGGTCCATGTTATCCACGCCAAAGGAAATATCGGAAGATTGCAGCACCGCATGCGAAGCCACTTTGGATAGATCGTCGCGGTACAAAGTAATGTCCAGCGTTCCGACCGGCACTTCCACGCCGTCGATTCCACGCATGGCTTTTGCGATTCGCTGCGCCAGGGGCACCCCTCGCCGCCGCACCCCGATCAGCGCCAGATGTTTTGTGCCGCCGGATTTCTCCACAATTTCGTGCGCCAGCCGCTGAATGGTGCGATCGATTTCCGAGGCCGACATGAGCTGAGACTTTTCTACGATGCGCATAAGTTCGCGTAATCCTATCATTGCTGCCGCGCGGCGGCCAATGCAACCGTGGCGTAACGTTTGGATGATAGACTGCCGAAGTTCTTCTGGAGGAATTCGGGATGGCGGCTGGGCTCGCAAGATTTTTCTGTGGTGCAAATAAGATTGTGGCCCTGGCGTTGTCCCTGGCGCTGCCAGCGGCAGTGCCGATATCGGCGCGCAAAGCTCCTTCGCAAACCGCCGCCCACAAAAACAGCACGAATTACGATGCTCGCGATTCCAGTAAGCCCAAATTGGTGGTCATTCTGGTGGTCGACCAGATGCGCGGGGATTATGTCGATAAATTTCAACAGCAGTGGACAGGCGGTTTGAAGCGCCTCGTCAAGGAAGGAGCCTGGTTCCACGAAGCCGCCTACCCTTACGGCTCCACGGAAACCTGCGTCGGCCATACCACCATTTCCACCGGAGCGTTTCCCGCGAGCCACGGCATGATCGGCAATGAATGGTGGGATCGCGAGCAGCAAAAGGAGGTTACGTGCACGGCCGATTCGTCGGTAAAGAATATCGCCTACGAAGGAAGCGCCGCTCCCGCTGCTTCGCCCAGCGCATCTGGCTCAACTCCGAACGGTCCCGGAGATAGCGCCGTCAAGATGCTGATCCCGGCATTCGCGGAGGAGTTGAAGTTCCAATCTGGGGCGGGGACGCGTGTGGTCGCGATGTCGCTCAAAGCGCGCGGCGCAATTACCCTGGCGGGACATCAAGCCGATTCTGTGACGTGGTGGGATGGAGCTACCGGTTTATGGCAAACTTCGTCAGCCTATCCACCAGCGCCGTTCATCGCCGAATTCGTAAGACTGCATCCCATCACGGAAGACTACGGCAAAACGTGGGCGCCTCTGCTGCCCGAGTCAGCGTATTTATATGACAAAACCGCGTTCAATCCCGGAGCACCTACTGGTTACGGCGCCGAATTTCCTCACCCGCTGCGTGGCGCCCCGGACAGTAAAGGCCCGGACCGTGCGTTTTATTTGCAGTGGGCCACGAGTCCGTACGCCGAGACTTATCTTGCTCGCATGGCGGAAAATGTGGTGGACCAGCTGAAGCTGGGTCGAGGCCCCGGCATCGATTTTATTTCCGTGAGTTTTTCTTCCGTGGACTACGTCGGACATTCCTTCGGTCCACGCAGCTGGGAAGTGCAGGACGAGCTGGCACGCCTGGACCGCGATCTAGGCGAATTCTTCACGCATCTTGATAAAACCGTTGGGCGTGGGAAATATGTGGTGGCCTTTAGCTCCGATCACGGCGTCGCGCCTGTGCCGGAAGATTTGCGGAAGACCGGCGTAGATGCCGGACGCCTCAATGTCGAAGAGGTAAGAAATCGCATCGAGCAGGCGCTTGAACCGCTTCATTACGCCAAGCCGTCAGTATCTAAAATTGACGGTGCTAACGTTTACTTCACTCCCCACACGTATGCCAAGTTGAAAAGCGATGCGCATGCTTTGCAAACTGTGATCGATGCTATTCAGAGTGCTCCCGGGGTTGCTCGCGTATATCAAGCCGAGGAAGTGGACGACCGCCCAGCCACACGCAATCCGTTGCGCGACGCCGAGGCCGCCGGTTTTTTTAAATCCCGGAGCGGCGACTTGCTTATCGTTCCCAAGCCATACTGGATCTGGGACTATTCTACGGCAGGAAAACCAGGCCGCAACGGCGGAACTTCGCACGGCACGCCGTATAACTACGATCAACGCGTTCCAGTGATTTTGATGGGTGCGGGAATTCGTCGTGGAAAATATTACGGACCGGCTACGCCGGGCGACATTGCGCCAACTCTCGCTACTCTTTGCGGTATCACGCTAGCAACACATGACGGCAGAACGTTGGCAGAAGCGCTGGAGGGGTCTCCGTCAACGCAACCGCTGTCGTCTTCGCAGACTCGATCAACAAGCCATGCCAATGCCTCCAGCGATCGCTAAAAAAAATCTCACAACCGCGTAGCGTTTCCGGCGGGAATTCTCCGCCGCGTCGCTGGCGCTTCGTGTTATCCTGCAGCCGATGTGACCTCCGCTGGCCCTGTCGATCTCAGCGTTAACATCGGCGCTTTGCGCCTCAGAAATCCCATTATTGCCGCCAGCGGCACCTTCGGTTACGGCCTCGAGTTTGCCCACCTTGTGGATCTAGAGACCATCGGCGCTTTTGTTACTAAAGGGTTATCCCTCAATCCCATACAGGGCTCTCCCGCACCTCGCCTGTGCCCCACACCTTCGGGAATGTTAAACGCCGTAGGCCTCCAAAACGTCGGTGTCAGGACCTTCGTAACGGAAAAACTGCCGGTACTAAGAAAATACGTCACCCCCGTATTAGTTAACATCTTCGGATATTCACTTGAGGAGTACGCCGAGGTCATCCGCATCCTGGAAGATGCTCCGGGAATTGCCGGGTATGAGCTCAATATCTCCTGCCCCAATGTGAAGCAGGGTGGCATCCAATTTGGTAGCGACCCCGCCATGGTTTCGCAAGTGGTGAGCGTCGCCAGGCGAGTAGCGGCTAGTCGCCCCCTGTGGGTGAAGCTGTCGCCGCTGGTTACAGACATTGGGGTTATCGGCAAAGTAGCGGAGGAGGCTGGGGCGGACGCGCTGACGGTAGCTAACACCTACCCCGCGATGTCGATAGACGTCAAAGCCCGCAGGTCCCGGCTTGGATGCTCCACCGGAGGCCTTTCCGGCCCGGCTATACGTCCAATAACTGTGAGGCTGGTCTGGGAGGCACGGAAGGCCGTCAGGATCCCAATTATAGGGTTAGGTGGTATCGAGACGGTCGACGACGTGCTTGAGTACTTATCCGTGGGAGCTGCGGCTGTCCAAGTGGGCACGGCTAGCTTCGTAAGGCCAGGTGCGATGGGAGCCTTAACCTCACAGTTAGAGAGGTGGGCTACAGGGTTTAATGTACAGAATATACAGGGTTTAACTGAAGTTTTGGTACCGAAGTTGGATTGACCCACCGGCCAGGGGCTGGTAGACTTTTCAGTATGATGATGCGAAAAAGACACAATATGCGACGTTCGATTCACATCCTCTACGCGTTCTTCCTATGGATACCGGTGATGTTCCTGGCCGCGCAATCCATCGATGCCCCATTGGTGGCCCGATCCAACGAACCTGTTAAGCCTCTTAAGACTTGGGTCGGGAACGCCAGTTGGTACGGGAACAACTTTGACGGTAAGAAGACGGCCAACGGAGAAGAGTTTGACTCCGAGGCCCTGACTGCGGCACACCCCAACCTGCCGTTCGGGTCCATCGTGCGCGTAGTGAACGTTAGGAACGGAAAGTTTGAAGTAGTACGCATTAATGACCGGGGTCCGTATCAAGAGGGACGCGAAATTGATGTATCCTATCGCGTGGCTAGAAAGATTGGCCTTACGCATGCCGGAGTTACCAAGGTCCGGCTGGAGTTGATGCAGTTACCGCAACGCCCTTAAAGAGCCCCGAAGGTCGGGGCCACCAACGTGACCTTGACCTTTGACGCTCATCCACGAAGCAACCTGATCGTAGCCCTCGATTTCGATTCCTTATCGACCGCTGTAAAGTTTGCCAAGAATATTGCTCCGCTCGTTGGCATGTTCAAGATCGGGAGCCAGCTTTTTACCGCGGCGGGACCTGCGGCAGTTAAAGAGATTGCCGCGCTCGATGTGGGGATCTTCCTGGATTTGAAATTTCACGACATACCCAACACCGTTGCAGGGGCAGTGCTGTCCGCCGCATCGTTACCAGGCGTTGAGTTGCTCAACGTTCACGCGCTTGGAGGCAGCGCCATGCTTCACGCTGGCGTGCAAGCCATCAGTGCAGGTGTGGCCATGGGTGCCAATCGCGCCAGACTTCTGGCAGTCACGATTTTGACCAGCATGGACGAAAAATCTTTGCTGGAAGTTGGCATCGCCGGCCCGGCAGCGGACCGGGTGACCAAGCTTGCGGTCATGTCGCAAAAAGCAGGCGTAGATGGCGTCGTCGCTTCGGTACAGGAGGCATTGGCGATCCGCGAAGCGTGCGGACGCGATTTTCTTATCGTGACTCCCGGTGTGCGACCCAAGGATGAATCCTCTTCGGCGCAGCGCGATGATCAGTCTCGCACCGCGACGCCCGCGGAAGCGATCCGTGCCGGCGCGGATTTCATCGTCGTGGGCCGTCCCATCCTCGCGGCACGGATCGCTTCCGCGGG
>DATHGV010000142.1:0-13664 GCA_035490135.1 Candidatus Methylomirabilota bacterium | reverse complement strand
TGGAAAAAGTTGCTTTTCTACCGTTCGGGTTGCTGGTGGATAAGTGGCGATGGGAAGTCTTCTCCGGCCAAGTGAAGCCCGAGGAATACAACAAAGCATGGTGGGATTTGCGGCTTAAATATCAGGGAATAGTTCCTCCGGTGCAACGCACAGAAGCGGACTTCGATCCTGGCGCAAAATTTCACGTGCCCGGGAACGTGCCGTACATGCGTTATTTTCTGGCGCGCATTTTGCAATTCCAGTTTCAGCGCGCGCTTTGCCGCGAGGCTGGATACACCGGACCGCTGCATCGCTGCTCAATTTATGGCAACAAGGTTGCCGGGGAACGGTTGAACAAGATGCTTTCAATGGGCGCCAGCAAGCCCTGGCCAGAGGCGCTGGAAGTTTTGACCGGCGACAAACAACTTGATGCGAGCGCGCTGGCAGATTATTTCGCGCCGCTAAAAACCTGGCTGGATGAACAAAATAAAAAGAACAATTATGCCGTCGGCTGGTAAACAGGAGCGCGCGTGGATTTCGGATTAACAGAAGAACAAAAGCAGCTACGCCACAGCGTGCGTGAATTTGCCGAGGGTGAAATCGCCCCGCACGTCATGGAATGGGACGAAGTGTCGCATTTCCCTATGGAAATTATGCCCAAATTAGCGGAGATGGGTTTGCTTGGTGTGATTTTCCCCGAGGAGCTCGGAGGCGCGGGCCTGGGATACATCGAATATGCCATCGCGATTGAAGAATTGTCTCGCGTCGATGGCTCCGTGGGTATCATTGTCGCGGCCCACAATTCGCTGTGCAGCAATCACATTTTTAAATTTGGAAATGAGTCGCAAAAGAAGAAATATCTTATGCCGCTGGCGCAAGGCAAGAAGATTGGCGCCTGGTCGTTGACCGAACCGGAAGCCGGTTCCGATGCTGGGGGGACGCGAACCACGGCGGTGCGCGACGGGAATTTCTGGGTGTTAAATGGGGCCAAGACATTCACCACCAACGGACATTACGCGGATATTTGCGTGGCCATGGCCAAGACCGACAAGTCTAAAGGCTCGCACGGCATCAGCGCCTTCATTCTTGAAAAAGGCATGCCCGGATTTAAACCGGGGAAAAAAGAAAACAAACTGGGGATGCGCGCGAGCGATACCTCGGAAGTAATTTTTACTGATTGCCGAGTGCCGCACGAAAATCTGTTAGGGCCTGAGGGCGAGGGCTTCACCGGCAGTCTTAAGATTCTCGACGGCGGCCGTATTTCCATTGCGGCCCTGGCGCTGGGCATGGCTCAAGGAGCGCTCGACGCAGCCACCAAGTACGCCAAGCAGCGTAAACAATTTGGACAGGCCATCAGTGAGTTTCAAGCCATCCAGTTCAAGCTTGCGGATATGGCTACGGATGTGGAAGCCGCGCGATTGCTGGTGTATCAAGCGGCTTGGCTGGCGGACAAAAAAGATGTGCGCTTCACGCGCGAATCCAGCATGGCGAAACTATTTGCCAGCGAAGTTGCCGTGCGGGTAGCCAACGAGTGCGTGCAAATTCATGGCGGATACGGGTTCATCAAGGATTACCCGGCGGAAAAATTTTATCGTGATGTGAAGTTGTGCACCATCGGCGAGGGCACAAGTGAAATTCAGAAGCTGGTGATTGCCCGGCAATTGCTGGGAAAGAAATAATCTTCGAGGCTCGCGACGTTTTGTGAACAGCTCCAAAGGAAAAAATGGCACCGGCAGTTGAAAAATGGGCGGAAGAGGTGCGTGCCGGGGACGTGCGTGCGCTGTCTCGCGCGATCACCGCGATCGAAAACCACGACGCTAATGCAGAGCCGTTACTTCGTGCGCTGTTCTCTCATACCGGCGAGGCTTGCCTGATTGGAGTAACAGGGGCGCCGGGCACGGGCAAGAGCACGTTGGTGGACCGACTCGCTGCGCATTATCGCAAGCATGACGAAGCCGTCGGCGTGATCGCGGTTGATCCGACGAGTCCCTATTCCGGTGGCGCGATTCTGGGCGATCGCATTCGCATGCAGGGGCATGCCGCGGATTCCGGCGTTTTTATTCGCTCCATGGCTACGCGCGGATTTTTGGGCGGCTTGTCGCGCACCACGTCGGAAGTGGCGCTGCTTCTGGATGCCGCAGGCAAGCGCCGGATATTAATCGAAACGGTGGGTGTGGGCCAGGACGAAGTCGACATCGTCAGGCTGGCTGACTGCGTGATCGTGGTTGTAGTTCCCGGAATGGGCGACGACATTCAAAACATGAAGGCCGGCCTGATGGAGATCGCGGATATTTTCGTGGTGAACAAGAGCGATCGCGAGGGCGCCGAGCGCGTGGAGCAGCAGTTGAACGCCATGCTTTCGCTGGTGATGCCGCAACATGGCTGGCATCCGCCGGTGGTTCGAACGGTGGCATCCGAGAATCGCGGCGTCGACTCGCTTGCCGAAACGGTTGCTAAATTTCGTGAGCATTTCGCGTCACGGCCAGAGCGCCAGAAGAAACACGTCGAACACTGGAAAAAACGCCTCCTGGAACTTCTGGAGTCGCGGTTGCTGGAACGCGCCGTTGGCGGAGCGGCGGGCGAAACGCAGCTTGAGAAATTAGCATGCGAAGTCGCCGAGCGCCGCAAAGATCCCTTTACCGCCGTCACCGAAATTCTCGCAAGGAGCGGTTTGGGCGTGCGGGGCCAATCCTGATGCATTTTGGTGAAATTGAAGTTTTGCCCCTGCACGGCGGACGCTTTTATCTGGATGGCGGTGCGATGTTCGGTGTGGTGCCGAAGACGTTGTGGGAAAAGAAAGCGCCCGCGGACGAACGCAATCGCATTCGACTGGCTGCCAATTCTCTGCTGGTCCGAGCCGCGGGTAAAAATATTGTTGTAGAGACTGGCAATGGAACGAAGTGGGATCCCAAGCTGCGAAATATTTATGGCATCCAGGAAGGCGATCCTTTAAGGGATTCTCTCTCTCGCGCTGGCGTTGCTGCTGAAGAAGTGGGCATGGTCATCAACACGCACCTGCATTTTGATCATGCCGGCGGAAATACTCGCGTTGTTGACGGCCGCGATGTGCCAACTTTCCCTAATGCGCAATACGTGGTGCAGCGCGCGGAACTGGAACACGCGATGAATCCGACCGAGCGCGACCGCGCAAGCTACTTGGCGGACAGATTTGTACCTGTTACCGAAGCAGGCCAATGGCGGCTCGTCGATGGCGATGTAGAGATTGTTCCCGGGATTTCCGTTGTGCGCATTCCGGGACACAACGCAGATATCCAGGCGGTAAAAATATCCGGCGGCAATCGCGCCGTGATTTTTGTAGCGGATATGCTGCCGACCCGGCATCACCTGCCGCTGGCGTGGATGCCCGGTTATGACCTGTACCCTTTGCAAACACTGGAAACAAAACGCAAACGTATCGCCGAAATTGTAGAGCAAGGTTGGATTGTGGCGTTTGGGCACGATCCCGATTTCCCCACGGCCACTTTGCACGAGCGCAATGACAAAATCGAATTTGAGTCTGTCGATCTCAGCAAATAATCTCAGGGAGAACGTTGCATGGCGGTAGCAAAACGGAAAAACTCGCCCGCTGCGAAGCCGCCAAAAACTGCTTCGCAAGCGAGCATCGGCATTATAGGTGGGAGCGGACTTTATTCCATGGCGGGACTGACCAGCCCGCACGAGATCAAGGTTAAAACTCCGTTTGGCGAGCCTTCCGAGGCCATTGTGCTGGGCACACTGGAAGGGAAGCGTGTGGCGTTCCTTGCGCGCCACGGCCGCGGCCACCGCATTCTGCCCGGCGAAATTAATTATTGCGCCAACATTTACGCCATGAAGTTGCTGGGCGTGGAGCGAATAATTTCCGTGAGCGCGGTGGGTTCCTTGCAGGAGGAATTGCGCCCGGGAGAATTTCTTGTGCCCGACCAATTCGTGGATCGCACCCGGCAACGAGTGTCCACATTTTTTGGCGAAGGGCTTGTGGCCCACGTGTCCTTCGCGCATCCTACTTGCGCGCAAGTATCCGCCGCTCTCGCCGATGCCAGCGTGCATTGCGGTGTGAAGGTGCACCGCCGCGGAACATACATTTGCATGGAAGGGCCGCAATTCTCCACTCTGGCGGAAGCCAACATGCATCGCCAGTTGCACTTTGAAGTAGTGGGCATGACCAACGCCACGGAGGCAAAACTCGCTCGTGAAGCTGAACTCTGTTACTCCACTATCGCGATGATCACCGATTATGATTGCTGGCATCCCGAACACGAGTCCGTTACTGCTGCGCAAATCATCGCTTTGCTGAACCAGAATGCGGAAAATGCGCAGCGCGTTTTACGTGAAGCGGTGCGCGCATTGCCCGCCGACCGCTCTTGTAAGTGTGGAGCGGCTCTGCAACGCGCGTTGGTCACGGATATGAAGCTGGTTTCCCCGGCTACCAAAAGGCGTCTGGCCGCCATACTCGCCAAATATATCTAGGAGAAAACTGTGTCCCTACTGGTCGTCGGTTCGGTGGCATTCGATTGTCTGGAGAGCCCGTACGGAAAAGTGGAGCGAGCGTTGGGCGGTGCTGCTACGTACTTTGCGGTGGCCGCGAGTCACTTCACGCACGTAAATCTGGTCGCGATCGTGGGCGATGATTTCACTTCAAAGGATGCTGAAATATTTCGGGGACGGAGCATCGATATCGAAGGCTTAGAGCGGGCCGCAGGCAAAACTTTCTTCTGGTCCGGACGCTACTCCGAGAATTTAAATGAACGCATCACGCTAGTGACAGATTTAAACGTCTTCGCCGACTTCAAACCCAAGCTGCCGGAAAAATACCGCAAATCCAAACACGTTTTCCTTGCGAATATTGCTCCTGATCTGCAGCGTGACGTGCTTCAGCAAGTTACAAAGAGGCCAAAAATCGTGGCACTGGACACCATGAACTACTGGATCGAGCGCACCAACGCGGAGCTGCGCGAAACGCTGAAACATGTAGATATTTTGATGATCAACGATTTTGAAACGCGGCAACTTTCCAGCGAACACAATTTACTGCGTGCAGCCAAGCATATCTTCAAGATGGGACCGAGCACCCTGGTCGTGAAGCGCGGTGAATACGGGGCCATGATGGTCGACAAACGAGGAGTATTTTGCGTTCCCGCGTTTCCGTTGGAAGAGCCTCATGATCCGACCGGGGCTGGGGACAGTTTTGCCGGTGGTTTTATGGGTTACCTTGCTGGCGCTGGGAAAAAAAATGACGCGGCTCTGCGGCGCGCAATGGTGTACGGCTCGGTATTAGGCAGCTTCGCGGTGGAAAAATTTGGCCTGGACAGGTTGCGTTCGCTAAAGCGCAGCGAGATACACGCCAGGGCACGGCACTTCGCGAAATTAACGCAATTCTCGCTATAAACTGTAAACTTTCCCAAGATTCGCGACACCGGCGAAAAGCATGATTCCTCTCAACGACATCATCGTGCGTTTGCTGTGGGCCGCCTTGCTGGGCTCGGTAATTGGCGCGGAGCGTGCCTGGCATCGCCGCCCAGCCGGCTTACGCACGGGCTTGTGTGTGGCCGTGGGCGCGGCGTTTTTCACCATTCTCTCCATAGAAATAGCACGCCGCACAGGCGATGCCAGCACTACGCGCATTGCCTCCAACATCGTTCAGGGCATCGGTTTTCTTGGCGCCGGAGTTATTTTGCGCGATCGCGGCGGCGTGACCGGCTTAACCACCGCAGCTACCATTTTTGTGGTGGCCGCAATGGGTATGGGCGCCGGCGCTGGACTATTTCGGGCGTCGGGTTTTGCGTGCTTGTTGGTGCTATTCGCGCTGGTGTTTTTGCTGTACGTGGAAAACTGGATTGGCCTGAAGCCGCGGTACATGTTGTTCCGCATTTCCAGCGATCCGAGCGTGGATCTCGTTTCTGAGGTTCACCAATGTTTCTCCAGCCTTGGTATTACGCTGGATAATTTTCAGGTATCCATGGCCGGCGAGAAAAATCTGATCCAGTTTGATGCGGACGTCAGTCATCGCAAACAGGAAAAAATCTTCGCTGGGTTGACGCGGCCGGGTGTGACTGTCGAGATGCTTCCGGTCGAAAGGCAGCAACAGTCGTGACATCTCGTTCTGGGGTGCCCATTCAACGTGAGTCGATTTCGCAAAGTGAACGCGCTAGTGGGCGCAAGCCCAGGGCGCTAAACGACGAGTCTGTGGTCATGCCGTTTGCTCCCGCTTCGCCGGCCGAACCTTCCAGAATTGCCGCAGGCATAGCGGAGCTAAGGCGTTTGGGATGGCAGGTTGCGCAACGAATTCATGCCGAGAATGACGGCTACTTTGCAGCAACGACTATCAATCGGCGCCAGGAACTTATTAGTGCGCTGGAGCGCGGCGACATTGACGCGCTTGTGGGGACCCGCGGTGGATACGGTTCGAACTATTTGCTTGATGATCTGCAAATGTCGACCTCCGAGAATCGTAAAATTATTTTAGGTTTCAGCGATCTGACTTCTTTGCAGATTTATTTATGGCAGCGATTTCAATGGATCACATTTTACGGCCCGATGCTGGCTGCGGGACTGGACGCTGGCCCTGGCGCGCCAGACGGGTACGACAAAAAATCGTTGCTGGCGGCGCTACAAAACACAGATACCGGTTGGACACTGGACCTCCAGGGAGAAGTTTTGTATCCCGGCGAAGCGAAGGGGCGAGTGCTTGGCGGGTGCTTGACTCTTGTGGAAACGGCCATCGGAACGCAGTGGGATTTACAAACCGATGATGCGATTCTTGTTCTGGAAGATCGTGGAATGAAACCGTGGCAGTTGGATCGCGCTTTGATGCATTTGAAACAAGCTGGGAAATTCGCGAACGTTCGGGGGATTGTGCTCGGCGATTTTCCTGAGTGCCAAGCGCCCGTGGCGGGTAGTGCGACGGTACGCGATGTGTGCCAAAGGATTCTCGCGCCCCTGGGCGTCCCAACCATTTTTGGCGCGCCTATTGGTCACACGCTGCGTCCAATGTTAACGGCCCCGCTGGGCGTGAAAGCCCGTTTGTCAGCCAAGGGAGCGGGCGTGCTTGAAATTCTTGAACCGGCGGTGGTTTCATGACGGACCCGAAGCACATACATGTAATCGGAATCGGTGGTTCGGCGATGGCGCCGCTTGCGGGCATGCTGCGCGAGCGCGGTTTCCGCGTTACAGGTTCGGACTCAGGTGTGTACCCGCCGGCTTCCACATTGCTCGAAAGCCTGGGCATTTCTTTCTTTCATTCCTTTGACGCGGCGAATTTGACGCCTGCTCCGGACCTGGTGATTGTCGGGAACATCATTGCGCGAGGTAATCCGGAGCTGGAGGAAGTGCTCGACCGTAAAATTTCCTACCGCTCCATGCCGGAAATTCTGGAAGAAGTATTCTTGCCCGGGCGACACTCCATCGTGGTCAGCGGCACGCACGGGAAAACAACCACCACCGCCATGCTGGCATGGATTTTCCAGACGGCCGGCAAGAATCCGAATTTTCTGGTGGGCGGAGTGGCGGAGAATTTTGGCAAGAGCTACGGCCTTGGCGGCGGGGAAGAATTTATTCTGGAAGGCGATGAATATGAAACCGCTTTCTGGGACCGCGGGCCGAAATTCTTCCATTACCACCCGGACGATCTGATCATCACGTCGTTGGAATACGATCACGCGGATATTTATCCGGATTTCGAGACTTACGAATTGGCATTTCGGCGACTGGTGAACCTTGTGCCGCGGCGGGGCCGAGCGGTGATTTGGGGGGATACTGCGGAGTCTGGGCCGGCTTTGCGGCGTGCAGCACAGAAAGCTCTATGCCGGGCGGAGACTTACGGATTCTCCGAAGGCAACGACTGGATTGCGAGCAATGTCACGATTGAGAAAGAAGGCGTGCGCTTCGTCGTGACACATCACGGCCAACGCTTTGGCGAATTCGTTCTGGCGGCCACCGGCCGGCACAACGTCCTGAACGCGCTTGCGGCCATCGTTGTTGCCCAAGGCAGAGGAATCGGCGCGGACGCCGTCAGCAAGGCGCTGAAGACTTTTCGCAGCGTGAAGCGGCGCATGGATGTGAAGGGCGAATTTGGCGGCATTTTGTTAGTCGACGATTTCGCCCATCATCCCACCGCGGTAAAAGCCACCATCGAAGCGGCGCGTGCGCGTTGGCCGGGACGCCGACTGTGGGGCATTCTCGAGCCGCGCTCAAATTCCATGCGGCGCAACGTTTTTCAGGAGACATTGCCGCAAGCGCTGGCCTTGGCGGATCGCGTAGTGCTTGGCGGGGTGTTCCGTTCGAATCAACTCGGCGATGACCATCGCCTTGATCCCGAAACGGTGGCGAAAAGCATCCGCTCGCTTGGAAAAGACGCGCGCGTCTTTGGTAGCAGCGACGAAATTGCCGGCGTGTTGGCGGCCGAGGCGGAGCCTGGGGACCTGTTGCTAGTGATGTCCAACGGGAGCTTTGATGGATTGTGTGACAAATTAATCAAGAAACTCGGCGAAGAGGTTGGCGTGCCATCCGAGGCCACCAGCAGGTGATTTGTTTTCATTCCCGTGGTGCACGATTTTTAGGCTTCTTAGCACTTCTGGTTGGCTTTGCATGTTGCTCCTCACTGCAAGCCACGATTCGTTATGAAGTTTCTCTCGCGCATCCCGAGCAGCATCTGTTTCATGTCACCATGACCATCCCGGATGTCGACAATGAAGTCCTGATCCAGATTCCAGCATGGAACGCGCTGTATCAGATTCGCGACTTTAGTTCTCATATCCAGCAAGTGGAAGTTCGCCAAGGCTCGGCTCAACCTAGATCTCACCCCGCAACCGAGGTTGCGACGCCCTCCAGCGAAAAAATCGACAAGCAAACCTGGCGCATCACTGGAAACGGAACCGTGGTCGTGCGTTACGCCACGTATTGGGATGAGCCCGGTCCCTTTGCCACGCAACTGAACCGCGAGCATGCCTTCATCAATCCGGCGATGATTTTGATGTATGTCCCCGAGCGCCGCTCTGAGGAGGTTCATCTCGGCTTGGACGATGTTCCCCTGATCTGGCAGGGTTCGGGACCCGGAATTCAAATGATCGAGCAGATGGGCCGCGCACGTCATTTTTCGGCCACGTTCGCCGATTATGATGCGCTTGCCGACGCCCCAATCGAAACGGGGAAATACGAAGAGTTTCAGCTTCCAGGAATGAGTCCTGAAGTATGGGTAATCATTCACGGTGACAACTACAAAAAGAAGCAAGTAGAAGCCGAGTTGAAGCGAATTTGCGAGTACGAAATAAAGTTGATGGGCAAAGCGCCCTACTGGCGCTACACGTTTATCGTACATATCGGAAAAGGCGCGACGGACGCGGGCGGCGGGATGGAACACGCAGACTCTACGGCGATCTTCGTGCCCTCCGGTGAAGCTCTAGCGAGCGTGGCTGCGCATGAATTTTTTCATTTGTGGAATGTAAAGCGAATCCGCCCCGCAACCTTGTATCCCGTCGACTATACGAAAGAGCAATACACGCGCGCGCTGTGGTTCGCCGAAGGGGTCACCAGTACCTACGGGTCGTATACCCTGGAGCGCTCCGGGCTCTGGAGCAAGCAGCAGCTGTACCACGATCTCAGCGAGCAGATTACCGAACTGGAAGCGCGCCCCGCGAATCTCTGGCAAAGCGCGGAACAATCCAGCCTGGACGCCTGGCTCGAGAAATACTCCCTCTACGAAAATCCGGAACATAGCGTTTCGTATTACACCAAGGGGCAAATCTTGGGCGTGCTTCTGGATATTTTGATTCGTGACCGCACCGATAATCAGAAAGGCCTGGATGACGTGCTGCGTGAGATGAACAAAAATTTTGGCGTGCCCGGGAAACCCTATCGCGACAGCCTGGATGTGCAATTAACGGCTGAGAAAGTAGCGGGCGTCTCGTTCGAGGATTTCTTTAAATATTACGTCGCTGGCGCGAATGCCTTGCCGTACCAAGCGATATTTCCATTGGCCGGTCTGGAATTACGCCAAACTACTCGACAACACGCGGCGCTAGGTTTCGCCGCCGAGGGCGCTCCCAAAGGGCCTCTCGTCGTTCGCACTGTAGCTGCCAACAGCGCGGCAGCGGAAGCGGGTCTGCAAGCCGGAGACTTTATTTTGAAATGGAATGGCGGAGACCCGCCCCGGCGTTCCAATGATTGGCTACGTCAACACAAAGCTGGGGAATTGTTGCATCT
This sequence comes from Candidatus Methylomirabilota bacterium, assembly GCA_035490135.1. Lineage (GTDB taxonomy): Bacteria > Acidobacteriota > Terriglobia > Acidiferrales > UBA7541 > Acidiferrum. Next base: position 3,488 of record DATHGV010000142.1, on the reverse strand, counting down.
TGTTGTCCGGCGCGAAGGTGCCGAGCTGAAGATTGATTTTCACCTCGGTGAAATCACTGAGACCTTTTATGACCTTGCCGAAGATTCCCGCGCGGGAGACAAGGCGCGGCACATCCGCGAGGGATTGCTTCACGGAGTTACGGATGCACCGACCATGCATGCAGCGAATTAGGCGACCCTAGAGTCTGATGCGATCGCGCCAGAGTTCCGCCCCCGTCGAATTCCAGCCAGTGCTGAAAACCCCATGATCCGTACGCTCATGGTCAGTTTTTTTATGTCGCTGTACATACTGCTTGTAGGTCCGCCGCTGCTGATATACACGCTCATCACGCGTAATCCGGATCCGCTTTTTCGTGCAGGCATCGGCGGCGTAATGTTTTTTGTGCGTGCCGCTGGCGTGCGTGTGCGGGTCAAGGGCATAGAGCGCATTCCACCCGCAGCATGCCTTTTTGCCGCGAATCACACCAGCACCCTGGATGCGCCTGCGATCGTCGGCGCGATCCCACGGCGCATTGCCATTCTGTTGAAGGAATCGCTTTTTCGCTGGCCCATCGTAGGGCAAGCATTCCGGCTTGCGCACTTCATCCCCATCGAACGCGGTGGTCGCGATTCTACTATCGCCAGTCTGGACAAAGCGACCGAAGAGCTTCGCAACGGGCAATCTTTTTTAATTTATCCGGAAGGCACGCGCAGCCCGGACGGCCGCTTGCAGAAATTCAAAAGAGGCGCGGTGGTGATGGCCATCAAGGCTGGCACGCCGATCGTGCCGGTGGCGTGCTCCGGAGCTCACCGGCTGATGAAGAAACGGTCCCTGGTTCTGCGGCCTGGCGAAATTCTGGTGGAGTTTTTGCCGCCTATCGATGCGTCGGCCTATACGCTGGAGACTCGCGATGAGTTGAACCACCTGGTGTACGACACCTTGGCCGCAGCGCTCCCTCCGGACCAGCAGCCGATAGGATTTCCGGGAGCAGCATAGAGCAGCATAGATCTGCAGAAATAAGTTTCAAACTAACTTTTGCGCGTTTTTATTTTTTCGATTTCCTCTTCCAATTCCCAAACGCGCTTTTGCAGTTCCGGCAAGCGATTCAGCGCCGCCACTGATTTCAACCATTGCCGGTTGTCGACCGCCGGATAACCCGAATACATAGCGCGGGCCGGAACGTCGTTGGGTATTCCACTCTGTGCGGTAACCACCGCATGGTCACCGACGCTAAGGTGTCCCGCGGTGCCGACCTGCCCGGCCAGAATCGCCCCGTGACCGATTTGCGTGGAGCCCGCCAAACCAACCTGGCCACACAACATCACGTTGCTGCCGATTTTCGACGCGTGCCCTACGAGCACCAGGTCATCCAGCTTCGAGCCTCGGCCGATGCGCGTCTCGCCCACTGTGGCGCGGTCCACGCAGGCATTGGCCTGTACTTCCACATCGTCCTCAAGAACCGCCACGCCGGATTGTGCCATTTTGTACCAACCGCCATCTTTTCGTTTTGCGAAGCCCAGCCCGTCTGCACCGATAACCACTCCATTTTGTAAAATCACGCGATCGCCAATGACGCAAAACTCCCGGACAACAGCATGCGCGTGAGCGAAAAAGTCTGCGCCAATCTTTGCGCCCTGGTAAACCGTGACAAAGCTGTGCAGCACCGCGTTGCGGCCGATTTGCGCTTCTTCGTCCACGAAGCAGTAGGGGCCGATATGGGCGCCTTCGCCGATTTGCGCGGTTTTCGCAATCACCGCTGTGGGGTGAATTCCTGCCGCGTAGGCGGGTGGCTGGTAGAAAAATTCGATCGTTCGCGCGAAATCGAGATACGGGTTTTCGCTGCGCAGAGCGGAGATCGCGGACGCACCAGGGGCCCGCTCCAAGGTGATGCCTGCTTGCAGTAACACGGCTGAAGCTTGCGTGGTTTTTAGAAGAGGGAAGTAGCGGCGGTTGGCTAAGAAAGTGACGTGTCCTGGCCTGGCGTGGTCAATTCCTGCGACGCCGGTAATTTCCGTATCCTGCCGCCCTTCGACACTGCAGCCAAGCTTGCTGGCAATTTCAGATAGCTTCATGAACGATGCTCCTGACAGCAGTGCGAGTCTCGCACAGCGTCAGGAGCGAAGTATAGACAGTCGCAAGCGGATCAACCGGATAAATGGATCGAAAGGCCCCGGAATCAGAGCCAGAATGTTTCTACACAGTAGAGTCTTGGACACAAGGGAGCAACGGAATCTAAAGAGAAGCCACTTACGCGCACCGCGCACATATTTACGGTTATCGCGGGCCGCACAACAGGCTAATCAGAGATAGAACAGATACAGCAAGTCTGACGCAGATTTCAGGCGCAAGAAAGAAGCTTGTGAGACGATTACTAGTGATGACTAATCGAACGGATTTGGGCCAGCGGTTTTGCTTCGGAGCCATCACAACTCTTTTGATTGCACTACCCGCACTTGCACAACAAGAGAAAATGGATACGCCACGACCGACGTTTCATGTTCGGTTGGCGCCAATCGCGCAAACTGTGCAGCCGTCCGGACAGGTGCCAGCTGACCAAGACGACAAGGACAAAGCCAAAGAGCACAAGACCCCAGAGGAAAAGTCCGAAACGGCGGCCCCTGCCACATCCAACGACCGGCTATTCTTCGCGTTACCAAACTTCCTAACCCTTGAGAATGCCGACCAAGTCCCACCATTAACCACCAAGCAAAAGTTTGCGGTGGTGACCCGCTCTTCTTTCGACTACATTCAAGTCCCCTGGTATGCGTTTCTGGCGGGCGTCAGCCAAGCGGAGAACAGTGAGCCTGGTTACGGCCAGGGCGCGGCTGGTTATGGCAAGCGCTTTGGATCGGCGGCTGCAGATGGCACCATCGAAAATTACTGGACCTCCGCGATTCTTCCTTCGATCTTTCATCAGGATCCGCGCTTTTTTCAATCGGGGAAGGGAGGCTTTTGGCGCCGCACCGGCTACGCCATGAGCCGAATAGTAGTAACCCGCTCGGATTCGGGAAGCAGCCAGTTCAACGTCTCTGAGGTGCTCGGGAGCGCGATTGCCGCGAGCATTTCAACCTACAGCTATCACCCGCACGCCGATAAAACTCTATCTAATACTGCCAGTGTATGGGGCAGCCAGATTGGCTACGACACGGTGACGATTGTTCTTAAAGAGTTTTGGCCAGATATCCGGCGAAAGCTTACTCACAAACGCAGCGAGCCGGTGCCTTAGTATTCCCGGCATGTGAACGGGCTTTAGAACACTAACCGGCTGAAATCAATTCCCGTTCATTTTGAGGTGCAATAAATAAAAGCCCTCGACGCAGCTCTGCTTCTAAGCCGCGGCAGATCGGGCGGCGGCGGGCTGACCAGCCTCCAGCGGCAGGTCTGTCTTAAGTTGGCGTTCTTGCTTGGCCTCGCTCTTGGAGAACAATTTTGCGGTGAGCAACATGGCTGTAAAGGTGACCGTCAACAGCCCGAGTTGCTTCCAGCCGCTGAGCATGGAGGCGTTGCC
>DATHGV010000141.1:0-3034 GCA_035490135.1 Candidatus Methylomirabilota bacterium | reverse complement strand
CATCGGCTCGGCACTTACGTTTTTACTTCTTTACTGGCTGTTGCCGCGAATGACTGTGGCGAGACTACAAGCAATCTCCCTCATCACGCCACCTGGCGCGGTCGCGTTAGGTTGGGCAATTGGCGGCGAGACATTTTCCCTGTGGTCACTTGTCGGCGCGTGTTTCGTTCTCGCCGGCGTGTGGATGATTTTCCGAAGAGCAGAAGCGTCGGAGCCGGTAAGTCAGGAAGGCTAGGCCGCGGCGGCCAGCAATCCTACACTCCAGAGCCGTTGAATTACTGAGGGAAAATATCAGGCGGGGCTGACGGGTATTTGGCCTTCAGGTTTTTGAAGTACTTCTTGTAATCGGTTCCTTCCTCAGCAGGCATCCATTCCAGTAGCGTCCATTTCTTCGTCGTCTCTTGCAGAAGTCCGGACTGCGGTTCGTAATGTTGTTTGCCGTCTGCCGATTGCGGATTGATCTGTATCCAAGCCCATCCGTTATGAACCTTCAGGTATGGAACAATCAGCACCAGATTCTTCCGTCCCTGGCGAGCCAATGCGTGGTGAGTTGCCTGGAGGATTGCGTTCCTCTCTGCGCTACCATCTGGCGGCGTATGTGCCGTGTTTACTGAGGCACAGCCCGATAGAAGCAGTGACGTAACGAGAAATGTTGTTCTAAGGTGATTCTTCATACGAATATTGTTAATGCCAAATTTCGGCCGCGGAGTCAATCGTTTTGGAATGGCGCATTTGAGCGGTTGAGCAATCCTGGGTGGATCATTGCTTCAAAAGGACTCAACGGCTTACCAGCATTAAAAACTCTGGGTTATCCCCCAAGTTCTTGATGAACGGCTTGCCGCGTGGTTGACCATCGATCCACCCGTAACGAAGTATTTCTTTTGAATTGCGACTTGCAACATAGAGGAAGCCATCGTCGCCGAATGCCATTCCAGCCGGGCCATTGAGACCACCGGACTTTGACGCGACAAAGACGCTCGTGGAGTTCAGGCGAACATCATGTCGCAGAATTGAATCGTTCCCGCCGCTTCCAATAAGAAGATAGCCACCGTCTGGACTGAGCAACAAATGGATCGGCTTATCGAGCTGATCGCTTCGTGAAACAAGATTTCGCAAGTAGCGACCCGTGCGAGCCTCATAAATTCGTACGCAATCGGCAGCACGATCCGCGACATATAAATCGTTATTTGGTGCAAAAATCGCTCCCCTGACTTCTAGGAGACCGTTTGATGCAAGCTTCGCCGATGGAACGAAGGTTCCACGCGGTAGATTCATCTCGGGCCCAATGCCATCAGGAAAAGGCATCGGCGTCCCTGGTTGGCCTATTTTGCTGGTGGGACCGTGATATCTCGCGACGAGACTGGTATTCTGACTCGAAACGTAGAGATCGCCTTCAGAATCAAACGCAACGTTAAAGGGATGATCGATCCCGGGATTCATGTCTGCGTGGCGCTTTACGAAGACCCCGACAAAGTCGTGTTGCCCATCTTTATTGGGCAAGCCCTTAAACTTCAGGACCTCGCTATATTCGAAATACGCGTTGACCACATACAGATTTTGGTCTGGCCCAAATACGAATCCTCGAAGCTCACGAAGCGTGACCCCCGCAGCGACACTCTTTTTGTTTAAAGCCTTCCGTAATTTCTTCCCATCAGTGGAATAGACGTGAATATTGTTTAACGAGACTTTCTCGTCGCCGCCGTGAAAACTGATGTACCATTCCTTAGGCATAACCATGCTCTGATGTAATCGGCGGGATTTGGTGTGAAGCTGAGAGTTGCAACATTCTGCTTGCGTGCGCCCTCTTTAGGCAAGAAGGAAAATCACGACTCGGGGAAGATATTCGCGACAGCAACGCCTTAAATCTGCATCCCATCCGGCAGAGCAAACCGATTCCTACTCGAATCTCTACTAAAACATTCCAATAAGATATCGCTGATGAAAACAACATCTTTTCTTTACGCTGTCCCATGAATGGATCGAAGAAACATCATGTTGTGCAGCATTCGGTTCCCTGAATTTTTGATATTTGCCTCTTGTGGACTTTTTCTTGACATTGTGTCACTAATACCAATGAGGATTGAACCATGAAATCTGTTCTGGGTGACGAGCCAGCGCCTCTAGGAAATCCGCCTGTGCTCGAACACTCGACGCCCACGGGCGCTGTGGAAGTCGCACAGCGACTTATTGCGTTTCCGTTCACTCCCCCTGATGTGAAGCTCAAACAGGGAGAGGCTCTCTCGAGCTCGAATGACTGGTTCACCAAGCATGACAAGAATAAAATCGATCAGCTCGACAGTCTCGACTTCTACGCCGCAAGCGGGCCCCAAAGTGTAGGCGTCGTCCCGAAACTCCACAACACTTCAGCGGGAGTGGAAATTTATCAGCTTCCCCCGACCGTAAGCAAAGAAACGTTCGAAAAAACGGAAGGCCCGTACCGGCCGGGCATAACCAAAAAGTATAGTAACAAGAGGTCTGGCGAAAAGATTGCGAAGTTCAAGGCGGGTACCATGGCGGAGTCGGGGCTCGCCTGCTTTTACGTGTCGCGGCTACTCGGCCATCTTGTTGAGGTGCCACCCGCGACTTATCGGACGATGGATGTTCAAGAGTTCGAGAAGGTCGGAAACCAGGCCCGGACGACCGGCCATCCAAGTTGCACGGAAGCTTGGGCTAATCTGCGAGCTATGGTAAAGTCGGCCAATCCAAAAATAGTTCTCTCGGGGGGCAAGCTTGTCTATGGGTCCCTGGCCCAGAACCCGCGAGGAGAAGAAAGTAGTCCCGAGGACTATTGGACAGTCGGTGCCATTAGAGGACACAGTTTCTACAGGGTGCTGTCCTCAAAGTCGCCAGTGGCAAACACTTTAAACTTAAACGACGCGAAGTGTCTTCAGGACCTGGCTCTCGCACAGGACATGACCCGAGGCGTGATCCTTGACTCAATCTTCCGGCAGGTTGATCGCCTCGGCAACATCAGCATCTCGCAGTTGCAGCATTATGTAACCAATGAAGGAAAGGTGAAGTGGGATGACAAAGT
>DATHGV010000140.1:0-18735 GCA_035490135.1 Candidatus Methylomirabilota bacterium | reverse complement strand
GGAATTTATTCAAAAGGCGCGCAGCCACGGATTTCAGAATTTGAGCATCAATAAATTGATGATGCTGAAACATTCCGGTGTATTGGACGAGTAATGTGCGAGAGGAGCGCGAGGCCATGAATCGACGTGAAGGATTAATTTGCTACGTTCTGGTGTTTTGCACGCTGATTGGCGCCCTTATCGTGAAGGCTGCGGAATCGCGTGGCGGGAATTGGACGATTCAGCGCGCCGATAAGGCCGGCGAAGTGGAACTGGCGCTGATCGAGCACCACCATGGCGGAAATTCGAATCATGAGTCTACGATTCGAGTTGGCGAGTTGAAGGGGCTGGATCTTTCGCGATCCGGAAAACAGGATGTGCACTTCACGATTGCGCGCGACGCGGGGCGCTTCGAATGCGAAGGATTTGTGAATGATGGAGAAGGCGCTGGGGTATTTCACTTTTTCGCGGAACCCAGGTATGCCCAGGAAATGAAGTCGCTGGGATTTGATGATATGGACAGCGATAAACAGTATTCGATGGCGGTCATGGATGTGAGCGTGGCTTTCGCGAAGGAAATGAAAGCGGAGCGTCTGGAAGCGCTGGACACCGACAAATTAATTGCGTTCAGAATTTTTAACGTGAACGCCGCTTTCGTGGAGGAGTTGAGAAAAGCGGGATTGGCGGTTACCGATAGCGACAAGCTGGTGGCCTTCCGCATTCATGGGGTGACGCCGGAGATGGTGCGCTTTTTGCACCAGGCGGGTTACAACCCGAGCGAGGATACGCTGGTGGCCATGAGGATTCACGGTGCGACACCAGAGTGGATGGAGCAGCTGAAGAGAGATGGATACGAGAAGATCGATTTACAGCAACTGATCGCGTTTCGCATTCACGGGGTGTCGCCGGAATTTATCGAGAAGATGCAGTCGCTGGGATACAAACATCCCGAGCCGGAACAACTCGTGGCGATGCGCATTCACGGGGTGACGCCTGAATTTGTGAGTAACTTGCGTTCGCGCGGGATGCAGAATCTGACCATCGAGCAACTGGTGAATTTGCGGATTCATGGAATCGACTAGCGGATGGCGTCGAAAACCCTGTAACCAAGTGCCGAGACCCCGGCAGGTGCAGGTTTGCAGCGTTTTTGTCTCAAACCCAGCACTTCTGATGTAAACCCCGTACCGACGAACTTCTCCGGTATGCAGTAAACTAAGACATGCAGGCCAGGTAGTTTCAAGGAGGCGTCAATCACGCGATTGGCGTTTCCGAGCTTAGTTGTCAGGAGAAGCTTGTGGATGGTGCCGTGAGCCAGGATGTGCAAGTTAAGCCGGAGCTGGTGGATTTCCAGACCGAACCATCGCGCTACAAGCATTGGCGTATGTCGTTTGACGGGCCGGTGGCTACGCTGACGATGGATGTGAGTGAAGACGGCGGGATACGGCCGGGCTACAAGCTGAAGCTAAATTCCTATGATTTGGGCGTAGACATTGAGCTGCACGACGCGCTGCAGCGAATTCGGTTTGAGCATCCGGAGATTCGCGCGGTGATGATTACCAGTGCAAAGCCGCGCGTTTTTTGTTCTGGCGCGAACATTTATATGTTGGGGCAATCGTCGCATGCCTGGAAAGTAAATTTCTGCAAGTTTACGAACGAAACGCGGAACGGAATTGAAGATTCCAGCCGGCATTCCGGGCTGAAATTTTTAGCGGCCCTGAATGGCACGACCGCTGGGGGCGGGTACGAATTGGCCCTGGCCTGCGATGAAATTGTACTGGTGGATGATCGATCCTCCGCGGTGAGCTTGCCGGAAGTTCCGTTGCTGGGGGTGTTGCCGGGCACTGGCGGATTGACACGGGTTACCGATAAACGAAAAGTGCGTCGAGATCTAGCGGACATTTTCTGTACTACCTCGGATGGAATTCGCGGTCAGCGGGCCAAGGACTGGGGATTGGTGGATGAGGTGGTTAAACCCCAACAGTTTGGCGAGCACGTGAAGAAGCGTGTGGCGGAATTGGCGCAGGGAAGTGACCGGCCAGTGGATGCGAAGGGGGCCGTTCTTTCGCCTTTGAAACGAACCGTCGATGAAGATGGACTGCATTACGAGACCGTTGACGCGGTCGTCAATCGCGGCAGCCGCGTAGTCACGATTACCGTGAAAGCCCCCGAGACGGTTTCGTCGCAAACGGTGGAAGGGGTAACTAGGCACGGGGCCGAGTGGTGGCCTCTTAAGATGGCCCGCGAGCTGGATGATGCGATTCTGAGCCTGCGCGCCAACGAGTTGGAGCTGGGGCTTTGGATATTGAAAACCAGCGGCGACGCGAAAGCCATGCTGGCCATGGACGAATTCATTTTGCAAAATGCAGAAAGCTGGTTTGTGCGCGAAGTTCTGGGGATGATGCGACGGACATTCGCGAGGCTGGATGTGACTTCGCGGTCGATGTACGCGGTGATCGAGCCGGGTTCGTGTTTTGTGGGCACCTTGCTGGAGTTGGCGTTGGCGGCGGACCGTGTATATATGCTGGACACCCAGGAAGGCGAAGAGCGCGCGATGGTGATGTTGTCGCAGATGAACTTTGGGCCGTTGCCGATGATCAATCAGCTTTCTCGTTTAGCAGCACATTTCTATCAGGATGATAAGCGCATCCAAGAATTGCACATGCATATCGGCAAGCAACTTGCACCATCCGAAGCGGTGGAAGCCGGGCTGGTGACTTCCGCGCCTGATGATCTGGACTGGCAGGATGAGTTGCGCACTGCAATCGAGTCACGAGTGGCGCTTTCGCCGGATGCGTTGACGGGGTTGGAAGCAAATTTGCGGTTTGGTTTGCCGGAGACGATGGAGACACGCGTTTTTGGAAGACTGTCGGCGTGGCAGAACTGGATTTTTATCAGGCCCAACGCTGTAGGACCGAGCGGAGCATTAAAAGTGTACGGCAGCGGTTCCCCGGTGAAATTCAACTGGGAAAAGGTTTAGGCTATTTGTGAGGCGGGGAGAGTAGCGATGATCGATTACACGGAGAAAATTCCGAATAACGTGGACCTGGGGCGGGACCGGGTTTTACAGCGTGCGCTGGAACACTGGCAACCGGCCTATATGAGCTGGTGGTACGACGCGGGCCCAACGGAGAGCCACAACTACGAAGTGTATTTGCGCACGGCGATCACCGTGGAACCGGATGGATGGGCGAAATTTGGTTATGTACGCATGCCGGAGTATCGATGGGGAATTTTTTTGCAGCCACGCAATGCCGGACGCGCAGTTAATTTTGGAACCCACAGAGGGGACCCAGCGTGGCAGGAAGTTCCGGGGGAATACCGGTCGACGCTGCGCCGCGTGATCGTTACCCAGGGCGACACAGAGCCTGCCTCCGTAGAGCAGCAGCGCATGCTGGGGATGTGTTGTCCCTCATTGTATGACCTGCGAAATATTTTTCAGGTGAACGTGGAGGAAGGGCGGCATTTGTGGGCCATGGTGTATTTGTTGCATCGCTATTTTGGCCGCGATGGCCGTGAAGAGGCTGAAGCGTTGCTGGAGCGGCGGTCGGGCGACGTTGATAATCCCAGGATACTCGGGGCGTTTAATGAGCCCACGCCAGACTGGTTGGCATTTTACATGTTTACGTTTTTTACCGATCGTGACGGCAAGTTTCAATTGAGCGCCCTTGCCGAATCGGGATTCGATCCCCTGGCGCGTACATGCCGCTTCATGCTGACCGAGGAAGCGCACCACATGTTTGTGGGCGAAACGGGAGTGAGTCGCATTCTTCAACGTACCTGTGAAGTGATGCGTGAACACAAGGTGGAAACTCCTGGCGATGTGCGTGCGCTCGGGGTGATCGACCTGGAAACGATGCAGAAATATTTGAATTTTCATTACAGCGTGACCATCGACCTGTTTGGGTCGGACGCCTCTTCGAATGCGGCGACGTACTATACGACCGGGTTGAAGGGTCGCTACGACGAAACCAAGATCGCAGACGATCACGTGCTCGCCGATGAGGTTTATCCGGTTTTCGAGGTAGTGGGGAACAAGATCGTGGAGAGGAAAGTTCCGGCACTGACTGCGCTCAACGAGCGGCTGCGCGACGATTACATTCATGAGATTCAAGCGGGAGTGGATCGCTGGAACCGGGTAATCGAAAATGCTGGAATTTCGTTTCGTCTGCGGCTGCCGCACAAGGGATTTCACCGCGCCATTGGAAATTTCGCCGGACACTTTATCAGTCCCGACGGAGAAGTTCTGACCAAAGAGGCCTGGCAGAATCACGAACGAGATTGGCTGTCAGCGCCGGAAGATCACGCCTTTGTGCAATCGTTGATGACCGGGCGTGTCGTGGATCCCGGAAAATTTGCGAATTGGATTGCCCCACCGATTCGTGGGATTAATGGGCAGCCGTTGAATTTTGAATATGTGCGGTTTAATTAGCAGCTATCGCAATCTATTCCGGAACGATTTCCGATTCTTGGCCAGCATGGGATCGCCAAAAAAAGAGGCCGCTCAAGTAATTCGGGCGGCCCGGTTAACGATAAAAATATTCTTGGGATGGCTAGCTAGATTTTCTTGGAACTTTGGCCCCTTTTTTGCGTGCCTCGGAAAGGCCGATAGCGATAGCTTGCTTGTGGCTCTTCACCGTGCCACCTTTCCCGCCTTTTCCGGATTTCAGGGTGCCGCGCTTCTCACGGTGCATAGCGCTTTTAACACTCTTGCCGGCGGCCTTGCCGTATCTGCGCCCACCGGATCTCCTTCGCGAACTGGCTGCCATTTCTCCCTCCTGCTAGTTAGGATGTGGGCTCGGACGGGTTGAGTGTAGCGCAGCAAGGAAAGAAGCGTTTCAGTAGAATCGTGCAGAGCAGATACGGAATTCTTGTAGGTTGGAAATGAAAATGCGCGTGATAAGGGAAGCGTCATGAGCGTAATCGTTGCGGACAATCGAGCTCGAAAATATCATTGAGATCCCCGAAGTTAAGCGCAGGCCAGGACGGATTATTCGATCGTGTGCTGGGTCTCAACATGATCGGCAACTAATGCAAATCTACTATTGACCCTTTGGCCGCGCACGTGGGATGGTACGGAAACCGACGTAAGTTTAGCGTTTTCTGTTTGAAGGGGAGTGTTTATGGCTGTTTCCGCTCCGAGCCTCGCGAGTACTCACGCACATGTTTCCGGTGACTCGATTTACGATAAGCTGAATTCAAAATGGCATAAACCGGCGCTGCTGGGATTCATGGCCATTGTATTGGCGCACTGGGGCGAACACCTGGTGCAGGCTTACCAAATTTATGTGATGGGCTGGCCGCCGGCGAAGGCGGGCGGGATATTGGGTTTGTGGTATCCGTGGCTGATCAGGTCGGAAGTATTGCATTACGGTTATGCGTTGGTGATGCTAATTGGCATCTGGGTGCTGCGGAAAGGTTTTACCGGAACTTCGCGTAAGTGGTGGACTGCTGCGTTGGTCATTCAATTCTGGCACCACTTTGAACACCTGTTGCTGATAACGCAGGCGACGATGCATCACAATTTTTGGGGCAAGCCTGTCCCGGTAAGCATTCTGCAGTTGGTCATTCCGCGTGTTGAACTCCATCTTTTCTATAATTCCGTCGTGTTTGTGCCGATGGTGATCGGCATGTACTACCACATGTTTCCGCCGGTGGGCGAGGAGCAGGCCGCCTGCAACTGCTCCTTGCAGCAGCACAGCCTAGCCAACGCGCGAGCCGTTTAATGACGGTTCGGCGGCGAGCCGCGTGGCCAAATTAGCCTGAAGTCAAACAGGCGGAGTAACACGTTGTCGACCCGTGCCACCCCTGTGCCTGTAGTGCCTTCTCTAACATCAGAATTTGATTTATTACGAGTCCCTGGAGTGGGCCGTTTTTTAAAATGGCGGCATTCCCGCACCCTGCTGCAGATTCCGCTGCTGCTCATCAGCGTAATTATGATCCTGCAGGGATTGTTCGGCCCGCCGCTGGCGCCGAAAAATCTTGCAACGGTTTTGAGCTGGGTTCATTTTCGTGGCGCACTAGTGTTGGTGCTGCTCTGCGCGGGGAATTTTTTCTGCCTGGCCTGCCCGTTCATGCTCGTACGCAACGTGGCACGGCGATTTTTTAAGCCGTGGATGAATTGGCCCCGCGCGCTCCGCAATAAGTGGGCGTCCGTCGGATTATTCGTGGCCATTTTGTTTGTCTACGAGCTTTTTGGTTTGTGGAATTCGCCGTGGTGGACAGCTTGGCTGATTGTGGGCTATTTCGTCGCCGCGCTCGTGATTGACGGCGTTTTTAAACACGCAACCTTTTGCAAATTTGTTTGCCCCATCGGGCAATTTAATTTTGTGGCTTCCACGGTTTCACCGCTGGAAGTAAGAGTGCGCGACCATCAGGTTTGCGCTCATTGCCACACTAAAGATTGTATTCGTGGGCGACGCAACCCGCCTGCTGGCCCGGACTTTGTAGTGCTACAACGCGGTTGTGAGCTGGCACTCTTTCAGGAGCTCAAGGTAGGCAACATGGACTGCACCTTTTGCCTCGATTGTGTGCACGCCTGCCCCCACGATAACGTAGGAATACTCAGCCGCGTGCCCGCCGCGGAATTGATGACCGATCCGATGCGTTCCGGAATTGGTTTCTTTTCGCGCAGGACCGATATCGCGGCGCTGGCTATGGTGTTTTGTTTCGGAGCCTTGGTAAATGCGTTCGGGATGGTCAGTCCGGCCTATGTAGTAGAAAAATGGCTGGGCGGAGTGCTGCATGTGCAGGCGCAAGCCCCCGTGCTCGGCGTTATCTTTGCATTGTTTCTGGTTGTCGAGCCTCTAGTGTTGCTCGGGCTCGCCGCCTGGCTTACTAAAATTTCAGATGGTAGCTCACGCGCAATTCTTCCACTGGTGGTGAGGTATTCATACACGTTGGCGCCACTGGGCTTTGGTATGTGGCTCGCGCATTACGGGTTTCACTTCTTTAGCGGGCTCTATACATTTATTCCTGTGGCGCAAAATGCTGTGGCTAGGCTGGGTTGGCCGTTCCTGGGCACCCCGGTTTGGAGATTGACCGGGATCCCGGCGCGGTTCATTCAGCCCATGGAGCTGGGATTTTTGTTGCTCGGGCTAGCGGGATCGCTCCTGGTGGCATTTCGGCTGGCGGAAGAAGACTCGCCAGGGAAAGCGATGCGCGCGTTCGCTCCGTGGGCTTCGGTTAGCGTGATTATCTGGCTCGCTTCCGTGTGGCTGATGTATCAGCCGATGGAAATGCGCGCGATGTTGATGGGCGGCTAAAGGCAAAAAGATTTGTGAGCATGAGTTTATTGACAACGGCGCAAAAACAGCCATTGATACGGAAGTCGCGCGGGCATTGCAGTATTTCAATGCTCATGTTTCCTGTGCTTACTTTGCTTTGCCTTTATATTTCATTAGCGCCAGCGGCGCGCGGGCACAACGGCCCGCCGTTTCCGATTATCGTGGATCAGCGAGTTGGGCCATGCATCGTTTCGTTGTGGACGCATCCGGACATCGGTGTCGGAACCTTTTTTGTCATGGTGGATGCGGCACCGGGAACTGTGATTCCCAGCGATTTGAAGATCGATCTTGGAATACAGCCGGTTAGCGGGCGCCTTGCAGAAGTGATTTATCCGACGCGACGCGAGAATTTGCGCGGCCAAATTGAATTTAAGACCGAAGTGAATTTCGATCGGCAGGAATTCTGGCGTGTCCGACTAGTTCTGCATAGCTCACAGGGTGACGGCGAGTCGACCGCAAGCGTGGAAGCCACGCCGGCGGGATTTGGTCGTTGGGACTTACTGCTGTACTTGCTGCCCTTCGCGGGCGTGGGATTTTTATGGTTCAAGGCGCTTACGGCTAAACGTAGCTACAGGAGAAAACAATTAGAAGCCGGAAAGCCGCCGGTCGCGGTTTGCGTCCTGGCGATTTTATGCGGTGCGAGCTTGATGCTCTCTTCCGGATGCGAAAAAAACAAGTTGCCGCGAAAATCTTCAAAAGAATACCTCGCGTTTGTGTCGACCTTTTACATTGGACTGGCTGCGCTGCAAGTGGGCGACGATGTTCGAGCTGAAAACAAACTTGGACAGGCCACGCAAATCGCGCCCGGTGAGCCGGCGGTTTGGGCCGATTGGGGAATACTCGCTCTGCGGCAGCGAAACTTTGACGTCGCCGCTCAGAGACTCGGTGCCGCGCGCGACCTGGCGCCGAAGAACGATCACATTTATTACCTCCTCGGACTTTTAGAGAGCAATCGTGGGCACTCCGCGGAAGCCATCGCCGACTGGCGCAAGGCTGTAGACCTCAATCCGCAAAATCTGCGCGCTACCTATCAGTTAGCGGAGGAGATTGAACGCCAAGGCGACGTGGGTAGCGCCGAGGAAGTTCAAAAGTTGGTGGAAAACATTCTGGAGGTTCAGCCGAATAATCTAGCGGCATTGCTGGAACTGAGTCGCATCTCGGCAAAACGTGGCGACGCGGTCAGACTGAAGACCACAGTAGATCGGATTGAGAAGCAATCCGCCGCCTGGGCGCCCGAAGGCAAGCAACAGCTCGCGGCGTTGCAGGCTGCCGTTGTCGGCGAGGACACTCGTCCGGCGGCAACGCGGACAGCATTTTTGCGAAATGTATTGATGCGCGATTCGAATTATCGCCAAAGCCTGGCGGTCATTAAAGCGGCGGCAGGAGAAGAGGCCGAGCCGTTCACGCATTTTGTGCGATTGGAAACGCCAGTGTTTACGCCTGCTGCAGCGGACATGGCCTTGACGTTCGTAACGAATCAACTGGAAATGGATGCGCCGGATCAAAATTCCGGTGAACGATGGGATTGGATTGGCGCGGTGGGCCTGAGCAGTGAAGGTGCTCCTACGGTAATCGTAGCGAACGGGCAAGAAGTGCGGTTAGGTAATGGAACAAAATTTGTTTTTCCGGGGGGGCCGTCAAAGGAGCCGCCTCTTCCTGAAGGCATTTTGCCACTCGATTTTAATTATGATTTTAAGACTGATTTGGTGCTTGCGGGGGCTGGTGGAGTTCGGTTCTGGCGTCAAGATAGTAAGGAGAAGTTCACGGATGTGACAGGGCAAACAAAATTGTCGAGTGCGATCGTCAACGTCACTTACCTGGGAGCATGGGCCGTGGACATTGAGGCTGATGGGGACCTGGATGTGGTGATGGGTGCGAAACAGGGAGTGCCGCTGGTTCTGCGAAATAACGGAGACGGCAGTTTTACCGGGATTCATCCATTTGCAAACGTGAGTGGAGTGAAAGGCTTTGCGTGGGCGGATTTGAATGGTGACGGTACTCCCGACGCTGCAATCATCGATGGCGCAGGGCGGTTGCACGTTTTTATGAACGACCGCGCCGGGAAATTTCACGAGCGAGCGTTGCCTGTTAACTTGCCGTACATCAAGACCATCAATGTCGCGGATGCAAATAAGAATGGGGTTTTAGATTTGCTGGCGGTCCAAGAGGACGGAAACATTATTCGGTTGTCGGACAAGCGGGACGATTCCGAAAAGAATGATGGATCGGATTGGGATTCCGCGGTGATCGCACAAATGCCAGATCCAGCGAGCAATTTGGCGGGCGAAGTACGATTGCGCGTCGCGGATTTGGACAACAATGGGGTGTTCGATTTATGGCTGGCGCGGACCTCCGCTGAGCCTGCGAAGACAAATCTTGGCGCGCTGGTGTGGCTCGCCGATCAAAATGGAAAATTTGCGTTGATGGCCAAGCCAATGGGGCCGCCGCGAACATTTGATGCAGCCGATCTGGATGGCAAGGGGCGGATCGATCTGTTGGGCCTGTCCGCGGACGGGCAAGCAATGCGAGGCGTCAATCGCGGAACACGAAATTATCACTGGCAAACAATTCGGCCGCGCGCAAGGCAAGCTACCGGCGATCAGCGCATTAATCCGTTCGGCGTTGGCGGCGAAATGGAGATCCGCTCGGGGTTGCTGGTACAAAAGCAACCCATTACCGGGCCGCAACTGCACTTTGGCCTTGGAGATCAGAGTGGCGTGGATGTGGCCCGCATCGTGTGGCCGAACGGATCGGTGCGCGCGGAATTTGATCTGAAAGCGGATCAGCAGGTTGTTACGGAGCAGCGGCTGAAGGGATCGTGTCCGTTTCTGTTTGCGTTTGACGGGCACGGGATGCGTTTCGTGAAGGACGCGGTGCCATGGAGTTCGGCTCTGGGCTTGCGTATCAACAACACCGGAACGGCTCGCATTGCGGCGACCGAGGAGTGGTACAAAGTTGGCGCGGACCAACTCGTTCCGCACGACGGCTTCTATGATTTGCGAATCACCGCGGAACTTTGGGAAACATATTACTACGATTATCTCGCGCTCGTGACCGTCGACCATCCCGCGGACACGGACATTTTTGTGGATGAGCGCTTTGTGCTTCCCCCATCAAAGCTGGCGATCACCGCGGTCGAGAAGCCCCACAAGATTGCCCGAGCGACGGATGACCAAGGGCGCGACGTGACCGACATCGTTTCTGCGCTCGACGGCAAATATTTGGATACGTTTTCGCGCGGCCAATACCAAGGTGTAACCCGAGATCATTATGTGGAGGTCGATCTCGGCGATGACGCTCCCACCAGCGGTCCGCTGTATTTAATTGCTCAAGGCTGGATGCATCCAAGTGATTCGTCCATCAACGTGGCGATCACGCAGGGTCACCATGAGCATGCGCGAGGATTAAGCCTGGAGGTGCCGGATGGCCACGGAGGCTGGGTTGTCGCGCGTGACAATTTGGGTTTTCCAGCCGGGCGCAAAAAGATTTGCCTGATCGATCTTAGCCATATATTTCGTGCTGGCCAGCCGCGCAAGCTGCGCTTGAGAACGAACCTGGAAATTTATTGGGATTCTATCGAGTGGGCGCGAGGTGTCAGCGGCGCATCGATCAAGACTACCCGGCTGGCTCCTGACTACGCCGATTTACATTATCGCGGCTACTCGGCAATTCATCAGGTCGACCAGTCTTCACCGGAAATTCCCGACTACGATCATTTGGAAGCATCTAAACAAAAATGGCGCGATTTGTCTGGATATTACACCCGGTTTGGCGATGTCCGCGAGCTGTTGGCCAAGGTGGATGACCGCTACATCATCATGAACGCCGGCGACGAGATGACTTTGCGGTTTGCGGAGCAGGCGCCGCCGCCGGTGGGTTGGAAGCGCGACTTCGTGATCTTGGGCGACGGCTGGATCAAGGACGGCGACTACAACACTACTTTCTCGAAGACCGTCACGCCGCTGCCGTATCACGCCAAACAGGAATATCTCACGCCACCGGGTCAACTTGAAGATGAGTGGGTGTACCAACAGCATCCTGAGGACTGGCAAAACTATCATACGCGCTATGTGACCCCTGATATTTTTGAAAACGCGTTGAGAAGCGAAATACGCCAATGAAACACGGACCGATAGCACGAATAGTTCTGGCGATATTTTTTGTGGCCATGATCGTGAGCCCCCTGTTCATCAAGCGAATGGCCGCGCGGCGAGAGGTCGCCAAGTCTACGCTCGATTTGCAAACCGCATTGGCGCGGCATGGTTTTTATCTCCAGGAGGTTTCGCACGCCGCTGGAGTGAATTTCACTCACCAAGGCCCCACGCTTGATCACAAGCTGGATCACATCATGCCGGAAGTGGCCTCCATGGGTGCTTCCGTCTCCATTGTTGATTTTGATCGCGACGGATGGCCGGATATTTATGTGACCAACAGCGCGGAAGGCAGCCATAACGCGCTGTATCGCAACCAGCACGACGGCACGTTTAAGAATGTCGCCGAGGAGATGGGTGTGGCGGATGTAAATAAACCTGGCACCGGTGTTTCGATGGCCGCGGTGTGGGGCGATTACGACAATGATGGCTACGAGGATTTGCTGTTGGTGAAGTGGGGGCGCCCGGAGCTTTACCACAACGATGCCGGCCAGGGTTTCACGCGGGTGACGGATACGGGTTTGCCTGCATGGGTGAATGCGAATTCGGCAATCTGGCTTGATTACGATGGCGACGGACTACTTGATATTTTTATCGGCGGATATTACTCGGAAGACCTGGATCTGTGGCATCTAAACAATACGCGCATCATGCCGGAAAGCTTTGAGTACGCCAAGAATGGCGGAAGAAAATATTTATTTCACAATCTGGGCAATGGAAAGTTTGCAGACGTCACCGAACAAATGGGCATCAATTCCCGGCGATGGACGTTAGCCACCTCCGCGGCGGATTTGCGCGGCACTGGCCGGCCCGATTTGTTTGTCGCTAATGATTACGGTGTCTCGGAATTGTATTTCAACGATGGCAAACGTTTCCGCGAAGTAGGTGAGAAAACGGGTGTCGGGTTCGCGCCGAAGAGCGGCATGAACGTGGCTTTTGGCGACATTGGCAACCAAGGAAGGTATGCCATTTACGTTTCAAATATTTCCGAAGAAGGCGTACTGATTCAGGGCAATAATTTGTGGGTGCCCAAAGAAGGATCAGCGGGGGACGATCTCCAGTACGAAAATCTGGCGCGTGACATGGGCGTGGAGCTTGGGGGCTGGAGTTTTGGCGCACAATTTGCGGACCTGAATAACGATGGCAACCTGGATTTGTATTTGACCAATGGAAACGTGTCTCTCGATCATTCGCGGAATTACTGGTATGACTTTTCCCAAGTAGCCGGAGGCAATACCGCGATTATCGGCGATGCGAAGAATTGGCCGGCGATGGAAGGGCGAAGTTTGTCAGGTTATCAACAAAAGCGCGTGTGGATAAATGATGGCGCGGGGAAATTCGTGGATGTAGCCCAGGCAGTAGGAGTTACGGACACCTATGACGGGCGATCGGTGGTGATGGCCGATTTGTGGAATCGCGGTGTGCTGGACGTGGTAGTCGCCAATCAGCGTGGCCCGTTGCTGATTTATAAAAATACAGTTACGCCTGAGAATAAATGGATTGAGTTTGAGCTTACCGGAACGAAGAGCAATCGCTCCGCGATCGGAGCTCAAGTCACGGTGTTCTGGAATGGGCAGCGCCAGCTGCAGGAAGTTTCGGGTGGCAGTGGATTTTGCGCACAAAATCAACGCGCGTTGCATTTTGGCTTGGGAAAAACGCCCATTGTTGAAAAAGCGATAATCCGCTGGCCTTCCGGTAAGGTGCAAACTATGGAGAGGCCCTCTGTGGATGAAATTCACAAAGTGAAGGAGCCCGCGTGAGCGCGTCGGCCACAACGCCCATGGAAACGCCGCAGTGGAAGCGATTCGTCAGTCTGGACAATCGTTACATCGGTCCTATTTTCATCACTTTGATTTTGCTGGTTGGGCATTTGTCGTTCGGGATTCTCGAGAGTTATCAGAAGACCCTATTGGCGATCGTAGCCAGCATCGGAACCGAACTGGTTCTTTCTCGTCTATTTTTCGGGAAGTGGCCAAATATCGCCAGCGCATATATCACCGGCATCAGCGTCGGCATTTTGATTCGCTCGCCGGCGTTTTGGCCGTACGCAGTGTGCAGCGTCGTGTCGATTACTTCCAAGTATGTCTTGCGCGTGAAAGGCCGGCATATCTGGAATCCATCGAATTTTGGCATTTCTGTAATGTTGTTTCTCGCGGCTGAGACGGTGGCCAGCCTGAGCATTCAGTGGGGAAACTACCTGTTGCCGATGGTGGTGATCTGGGTCTTGGGTTCGGTCATTATTTACCGGCTGAAGCGATTCCATATCAGCGGGCTTTACGTGGCTGCATTTGTGTTGTTTGCTTTTTTCCGGAGCTGGCTGACTGCCAGCCCGTGGCAGTCGGAAATTGCGCCGATTACCGGGCCGATGTATCAACTGTTTATATTTTTCATGATTACTGACCCGCGAACTACCGTGCGCTCAAAGACGGGTCAGTGCATTACGGTGATTTGTGTTGCCCTTTTGGAAATGGTGCTGCGACTAAATCAGGTGGTGTATGCACCATTTTATGCGCTATTTATCGTCGGGCCGTCGGCCATGCTGATTGAGATGTGGCTGGATTCGCGACGTGCCAGTGCTGCCGGAGCAACCGTTGCTGCGTGAACTGTTCCTGATTCGGACACGCACCTTTAAGTTGTCTCTCCTTCTCGCTTCAATCGTCGCGGTTGCCGGCTGTAAAGCAGGCGCACTCTCTCTTTCTGTCGTTACCCTACCCGCCCCAACCTTCCAAAACATAACCGCTACTCAAATCTCTCCGAGTGCAGACGTGCCGCTCGCAGCCGTTACCGAAACTTCTCCTAAAGAAACACAGCTGCCGGCTAAGTCTCGTTCACTACAACGTCCGTCAGGTCCCATACAATTCACTGACGTTACCGAACAGGCGGGCATTCATTTCAAACACATCAGCGGAGCATTTGGAAAAAAGTATTTACCGGAAACGATGGGCAGCGGCGTGTGTTTCTTGGATTACGACAATGACGGCTGGCAGGACATTTTATTCGTGAACTCCATGGATTGGCCGGAGCACAAGAATGGCAAATCTTTTCCGGCGCTGTATCACAACAATCACGATGGCACGTTTACGGATGTGACCCGCGCCGCAGGTCTTGCGATAGAAATGTACGGGATGGGGTGCGCGGTCGGCGATTACGACAACGATGGTTATCCGGATATTTATATAACGGCGGTCGGATCCAATCATTTATTCCACAATCTGGGGAATGGAAAGTTCAGTGATGTGACGGCCAAGGCGGGCGTAAGCGATCCCGGTTTTTCCACTAGTGCGGTGTGGTTTGACTACGACAATGATGGAAAGCTCGATTTGTTTGTCTCGCACTACGTGGATTGGTCGATCGCCAAAGATCAATATTGTTCGCTGGACGGGAAGAAAAAATCGTATTGCACGCCGCAAGCGTATAAGGGACAAAGTTCAACGCTGTTTCATAATAAGGGCGATGGAACATTCGAGAATGTCACCAAGCGAGCGGGGCTATACGATCCGACCAGCAAATCGTTGGGTATTGCGCTGGTGGACTATGAAAACGACGGGTGGCTGGATCTTTTTGTGGCCAATGACACGGAGCCGAACAAGTTGTATCACAACAATCACAACGGCACTTTTACGGACGTTGCGATTTTGTCCGGTGTGGCGTTGAGCGAAACGGGACGCGCCCGCGCGGGAATGGGAGTCGACGCCGGAGATTACGACGGCTCCGGCCAACAGGGCCTGATCATCGGCAATTTTACAAATGAAAGTATGTCCCTGTATCGCAACGATGGGTCCGGACTCTATACCGATGAGGCGGCGTCTTCCGGAATTGGACAAATGTCCATTCAGTCGCTGACGTTTGGATGTTTCTTTTTTGATTATGATCTGGACGGTTTACTGGATATTTTCGCGGCGAACGGCCATGTTTCGGATGATATCAGCGTGGTGCAGCCGAACGTGAAATATGCACAGCGGCCCAGTCTTTTTCGAAATAAAGGCAACAAGAAGTTTGAAGAAGTGTCCGGCAAGCTGGGTCCAGCATTGCAGACAGAGATTGTCGGACGCGGAGCGGCGTACGGTGATTTCGATAATGATGGCGATCTCGATCTAGTGATCACTTCAAATAACGGCATCGCCCGATTGTTGCGCAATGACAACGGAAATCAGAGCGACATGCTGCGCGTGAAACCTGTGGGAACGCGTTCGAATCGCGATGGCATTGGCGCTAAGGTCACCGTGAAGACCAACAAAGGGATGTCCCAGATGCAAATGGTGAAATCGGGCTCGAGTTATTTGTCCCAAAGTGAAATGCCGCTGACATTTGGATTAGGGAAGCCGGAAGAAAATAAATCATTAACGCTGCAAATCGTTTGGCCCAGCGGGAAAACCGACTCGGTGACGGGGATCAGGCCAAATCAAATTATAACCGTGCAGGAAGGGAAGGGGATTATTTCGTCTCAACCGATTACTTTCGTTCGAGCGAGTCCCACAGGCGGAAGATAAAATCCACCCTAAAAATCGAAGGCGGGCACTCTCCGACTAATTGTGGTTGGTGCGGTTATTTCCAAAAACCGCTTCTATCCAGTAGTTCCGATATTTGATTTTTTGTTGATTGGAGTTTGGCTGCGGAATTGAGAAGGTCGTTGGCGTCTACGGGATACCAATTTCGGCGGTGAGGATTGGCGAAGCCCGCGATGTTGATGGGTTCGATGGCTTGCGAGATTTCGTGGGCTAGGTTATCCATTTCCAGTTGCGTCGAGTTGCTTTTGGCAAGCTCACAACATCGACGCATCAGGGGACCAAAGTGTGGATCATCGTGCAACAGAAATGATGAGGCGAGGTGAGCTTTGCCGAGTCGTCTGGCCGATTCCGAAAAGCTGGCAGGAGCGAAATAAAGCATTGAGAGAGCCGCGAAGGCCGAAAATCTGCCCATCATGCCGTACAAAGCTCCGATCAGGCCAGCCGCAGCGAGTAATTCGTTGTCGGTCAGAGAGGCATAGGACTGCACGCGCGCGGTGAATTCGGGTTTGTCCCAGGCGCATTCGATGATTTCGGCGAGCCGCGAAACGCCTAACAATGTGAGCGGGAAGCCGGTGGAGAGCAGCGGATCGACAAATCCCGCGGCCGACGGGAGCAAGGTCCACCGTTTACCGGCGACGGCATTGCTGCGGAAAGAAACGCGAGGCATGTAGGTAAAGGGCTGGATCGCTTCGAAATTTGCGAATTGATTTTTCAGGGCGGGAATTAAATCCAGGAGCCGTTGCCAGGCTGCTGGTCCTTCTGACAATTGCAGGCGGCCAGCGAGCTCGTCAGTGGCGGCCACGCCTGCGCTGGTAATCCCGTTGTTGAATTGCAAGACCCAGATCCAGCCCCCGTCGAAAATGTGATGAACCGCTGCGTCATCCACCGGATAAGGTGGAAGCTCCGAATCCTGGCCAGATATCTGTTCCGCGAAACGCGCGGCGCCCGTGAAGTGGCTGAACAACGCCTGGGTGGCAGGAAAGCCCGGTAGCGGCGACTCCTGCAGCGCGAGAGCGTGGTGAAGAAAACCACGCGGCCCAGTGGCATCCACGACAAATGTTGCGCCAACAGAAAAATCTTCGTTGTTGCGGCGGCCTTTCAGGCGAATCTCTTTTTCCGATTCTGTGACGCTTTGCAACGTGACTTCATCCAGATATTGCACTCCAAGTTTTTGCGCTTCCTTGACGAACAGATGATCGACTTCCGCGCGATACCAGTGCGTGTCGGCGATTCGATCGTGCGGGCTGGCGGCCACTAACAGTTGATGTTGACGATCCGGGTCGCTTGCACGCGGTTCGCCGAGAACATGGTGGTAAAAGGTAAAACCGCGTTTGAGGCCGGAGGCCACATTCGGATAGGTCTGCTGCCAACTGCCCCATTTTGAAAGCGGCGCAATCCCGGGTAGGTCATAGCGAGTCGCCAAAGTTTCTAGGAGGATATTGGACAAAGGCGTGGAGGATTCGCCGATCGCAAAGCGCGGGTGCCTGTTTTTTTCGAGCAGGATTACCGAGCGCCCCAACTGGTGAGCAATCATTGCAAGCAGGCTGCCGCCAAAGCCTGAGCCCACTATGGCAATGTCGTAAGCTTCGTTCAATTTGCCGGATCGCAACTTGGGCAGCGAGCTTGCGCAAGATTAACTTGAGAGAGATTCATGTGACGCAGACGCGAAATCCGTGGGATTTTGCAAACCGGACACGACGGAATTCTTTCGGCGTCCCACAAATCCGCAAAGACGCGACCGCGCTTCAAGCCCAGTCCATAACTGAAAGATGCCTCCAGTGTTTCCAATCGAGGCGGTGAAAATTGCCGGTTACTAGCCAGACCTTCCATCGCGCCATTGCCGCCGCGAGTTGGAATAAGCGTGACGGCGGTCGCCCCGCAATCGAAAGCGAAGTCGACAGAACGCTGCGCCCAAAGAACAGCCTCGTTAGGCTGCATGAACGGCGGCTGCACAAGAACGAATACACGAAGATCCATATCGTGTTTGCGCAAGAAAGTGGCGGCGGTTGAGAATTGGTCGAGCGTCATGCGCTTATTGAGTTTAGGCAGAACCTCGGGGTGAACGGTTTCCAGACCCATGGCGATTTCCAGGCGGCATTTCAAGCGATCCCGAAAGCGCACGCAATCGTCATCGACGAGCGCTGGATGGGTTTCGACGATCAGTCGCTCGAAGTTGTCGGCCCTGCCCGCGATTGCGGCATGATCTTCGACCGGTATCGCGCGCGAGTCAAAAAAGCTTCCGCTGTTGTATAGCTTCAGTATGCGGGCCGGAGGAACTTGCGATAAGGCGAAATCGATCTGCGCAGGAATTGCCCCTGCTGGAACCGAGGTAGTCAAGGTGTTGCGCCATAAATCGCACATGACACAACGCCACGGACACTCGCCATTGGTCAAAAAAATTGTGGCCACGGGAAGAATTTCGCCCGAAGCGGACAATTCCTCTTCGACAAAAAACGAGTACGGTTTCTGCGGATCCAGAGTTTCGCGCGCGGGCCGCCGCTCCAGAATCCATTTGTCGCGTTCTAGATTGGTTGCAGGATAGGCCGAGATCAGTTGGCTGATAGACAAGATGCTCACAGATACAGTGACAAAAACTGTTTGCGATAGTCCGCTTCCTGGGAAGGCAATTGACGATGCATGTCCTCTATCGGCAGCGCACCATGCTGAAACCGGCGCTTGGGAAAAACCCGCATGCGCATGCCAGTTACGGCTTCGATTCCGCGTGAGACGATCTCCCCTTTTAGTTCGTAGAGACGCGCCACGTCATAGCCGGTCAGATCGATAAAGGGAATCGCTTCTGCCACGGCGATAACA
>DATHGV010000139.1:0-9760 GCA_035490135.1 Candidatus Methylomirabilota bacterium | reverse complement strand
CCTCGGCGAACCATTCCTTGAAATGCCGGATGGGTTCGTCAGCGGGCGCGATTTCGCTGTTGTCGTCGGACGCTACGCTCACTTGTAAAGCCGTTCGATGGCGTCTCTTTCTGAATTCGCAGTTCAACGTACCACAAATCTTTGTTGAGCCGCCCCCTATGAGGTCTTAACTCAAACCTTTGTGTTTCAGATCATAAAAACAACAGGCGATGGCTCGTCCTGAAGAAGGCTCTAGCCTCGGCAGCTCTTTGTAAGCCTCCAGAGAGCAAGGTTGCGAAGAAATCACCCACATCATTAATAAAGGTGCAAGGGATTCTACACTACCGGAAAGTGTTTGTTTGTGAGGCTCGATATCTGAATAACTTTCGGCACTCCAATCTTAAAAAACTGTCGAAGACAGGAATGTGAAGGCCGCCCTTTTCAAGGACGAATTTGCATGAAATTAGACAAGCGCGCCATTTGAATTCCTCAGTACCGTGCTTCTTGCCGTAGGCGGTGATGTCTTGCTGGGAAACGCCAAACACCACAGCTCCTATTTTTGACCAGACGCAGGCACCCGCGCGCATAGCACAAGGCTCGTGTGTGGAATACAACACAAAATCCGGCAGATACCGGCCGTAGCCGGAGGAGACATATTTCAACGTTTCAAGCTCCACGTGCTTGATGGATGAACCAGAAGTTTTGACCCGATTGCCGGCAGATGCGATCACCACTTCCCGATTTCCAATGAGGCGCGTGATGACGGCACCGATGGCATCGTCGCCCCGGTCGCGGGCGCGCTTTGCTTCCGCGATCGCAAGCTGCATGAATTTTGTCTTCGGTTTGTAGCGGAAGGCAAACTTTCCTTAGTCCTGGCTCCGCTGGCCCGAACCTTCGCGGAGAACGCAAGCCGGTTACCAGTTCTGTAGCGCCATAATCGGTTCGTCGAAACCGACTCCGATAGCATCATGTTTCGTAGCATTACGTTTTCATTTGGAGAGCAGCCATGGCTATTTATCGAAGTTCCAGATTTTCCACGCTACAATGTGCCCCACTCGAGGGGTGAGTGACCTGATGGGTCTGCCTACCGGAACCATACTAGGCCCCTATGAAATTCTTTCTGCCATCGGTGCGGGTGGCATGGGAGAAGTGTACGAAGCTCGCGACAACAAGCTCGGCCGCAACGTAGCGATCAAAGTTCTGCCTGAAGCGTTCGCGCACGATCACGACAGGCTCTCCCGTTTTCAGCGCGAAGCACGAATGCTGGCTGCGCTAAATCATCCCAACATCGCCACGATTTTTGGGTTGGAGGAGTGTGGCGGTGTGGATTATTTGGTAATGGAATTAGTGCCCGGCCAGACGCTTGCCGAGCGACTCAAGCTAGGCCCCCTCGCGATCGAGGAGGCGCTCAAGATTGCCGGGCAGATCGCGGAAGCGATGGAAGCAGCACACGAAAAACAGGTGATTCATCGAGACCTAAAGCCAGCCAATGTGAAAGTTACTCCCGAAGGCCGAGTAAAGGTTTTGGATTTTGGTTTGGCAAAGGCCTTTGACACGGACGTCGAACAGAGCTCTTCGAGCGCTCCGACGCTGACCTCTATGGGCACGGAAGACGGAAGGATTCTCGGTACGCCGACGTACATGAGTCCGGAGCAGGCTCGCGGCAAGCCGGTGGACAAGCGGACCGACATCTGGGCGTTTGGTTGCGTGTTGTACGAGTTGCTTGCTGGGCAACGTGCATTTCAGGCTGACACAGTTAGCGATACGCTGGCCAGGGTTCTGGAACGCGAGCCCGATTGGAAAGCGCTGCCCGCAGCGACGCCTGCGAAGGTTCAAAACTTACTGCAAAAGTGCCTGGAGAAGGATGTCAATCGCCGCTTGCGCGACATCGGCGATGGACGAATTGAACTGCTCAATGCGCTAAGTGACACGACGCGCGAAGACGTCTCTTCGGATAAGCGGTTCAAAGTTACACGTCGTGCCGCAATCGGAGGTTTAGCGGGCGCGGCGGTTGCTGCCGGTGTGGGCACGGCGGTTTGGTATTACCGGCCAAGACCTCCGAAGCCTGTGATGCGGCTGAGCATGGACGTATCGCCAGCGCAGCAATTCGCGGGCTTCACTTGACCCATTGTGTCCATTTCCCCGGAGGGGAATCACGTCGCATTTATCGGAACCCATGATGGCGTCCGACAGGTTTACTTGCGGGCCCTGGACAGTTCTGAGGCCAAAGCCATGCCGGGCACCGAAGGCGCATACTGCACCCCGGTATTTTCCCCGGATGGTCAATGGCTCGCGTTTTACAGCACCGACGCACTGGAACTTAAAAAGCTTTCCATCCAAGGTGGACCTCCGGTCACTGTAGTGAAGGCTGGGGGCATCTTGGGGGCGAGCTGGGGGAGCGACGAAACTATCATTTATGCCGATCCCGGTGTCCACGGCCTGCAGAGGATTCCATCCGCCGGCGGAGTGCCGAAGATCATTACGCAGGTGGATTCAAGTAAAGGAGAAACTGCTCATCGCTGGCCGGTTTTCTTGCCCGGCGCCAAAGCGTTTCTCTTCGTAATCGAGAAAGGTGGCACCGCGGACGATGCGCAAATAGTCGCGCAACGACTGGATACCGGCGAACGCTGGCTCGTCGTCGAAGGTGGCACCTTTCCTCAGTGTGTTACAGCAGACCATCTTGTATATGTCCGAAAGGGGATACTCCTGGCGGTTCCGTTTGATGTGGACCGAGTGAAGGTGAAGGGCGCGGCCGTTGTCGTGGGTAAAGACGTTCAGGAATCCGGTGACGGCGCGGCGCAATTCGGCCTTTCTCCCGAAGGGTCGCTAGTATACGTTTCCTCTCCCGCGGGAGCTCAAGCAGTGGAACGTAGACTGGTGTGGGTTAGTCGCGACGGGAAAGAACAGTCCTTAGGCGCCCCTGCGCGAGCATATCAAGCACCGCGACTATCGCCGGACGGGCGGAGAGTGGTCGTGGAGATTGACGATCAAGTCTGGCTCTACGATCTCACCGGCGAGATATTAACTCGGTTGACGTTTGACGGAGATAACGGTAATCCGTCTTGGACTCCGGATGGCAAGCGAATAACGTTTCAATCAGACGAAGTGAACCTTTTCTGGCAACCAGCAGACGGCAGTGGTGAGCGTGACCGGTTGACAAACAGCGCGCACGTCAAGCGTCCGGATTCCTGGTCACCTGACGGGCAATTGCTGGCATTCACCCAATTCGATCCCTCTACTGGGCGGGACATCTGGTTGCTGCGGATTCGTGACCGGGTACCGCAGCCACTACTCCGAACGCCGTCCAACGAAAGCGCACCGCACTTTTCCCCCGATGGCCGCTGGCTCGCATATGTCTCTGACGAATCCGGCCGATACGAGATCTATGTGCAATCCTATCCCGGCCCCGGCGGCAAGTGGCAAATCTCGAACGAAGGCGGCACGGAGCCCCTTTGGAATCGCAATGGCCGGGAGTTGTTTTACCGCAGCGGCAACAAAATGATGGCGGTGGAAATCAGGACGCAGCCGAGTTTTAGCGTAGGTAGCCGTCGCATGCTGTTTGAGGGATCACAGTACACGTCGCCGGCGGGGCCATACTCATACCCGTTTCCCAACTACGATGTGTCTCCAGACGGGCAACGGTTCTTGATGGTTACTAAAGAAAGCAAACCGCAAATCAACGTTGTGGTGAACTGGTTTGAGGAATTGAACCGTCACGTGCCACCGGGAAAGTGAGCGCGAAAGTGGCTGAAAACTCAGTGCGGCCCTCAGGCCAGAGCGGAACGCAAAACGCGTTCATCTGGGCCACGTCCGGCGCAGCATCCTGCCAGGGTCCCATCAATGACCACGGCGGGCACGCTCTTAACGCCGTGCTCTTTCGCTTTGGAAGCTACGTCGGCCTGATGCATGTCATGAATCACCACGTCATGCGCAGAGCCATCAATCTTCTTCACGATCTCGATGGTTTCCTCGCACGTTGAACAACCTGCACTGAAGACTTCAATTTTCTTTCTAGCGCTCATTGGTTTTCCTAACATTTTGTGTATTTGAGTTCATCGCACTTCTTTCATTTCGCAATCGGGGCACATTGTTTCTTTGAAGGTGCTGGCCGGGCGACTCAGGCCTTCCTGGGCATAAAAAAAGTAGGGCAAAGTTCGAATGATTCTGTTCATTCGACCCTGCAGTAGCAAAACAAAAACTGCTGAGTGGTGCCAAATGGCGTGCGATGCAGTTCTTGGGAGCTTTCAACCAGCTGGAAACGCACGCCAAACTGGTGGTGCAGTGATTCGGCGTGATAGCGCCCCATCCAGCGATCCGATTGGGATTACTTCCCGAAGCTCCTTCCATGTTGCCGCTTGCGTAGCGAGCCCATACGGGTGCTGAGGCTCAATCGTTGAAAAAACAGAGTTTCAGAGTACAGCAGCGGCAGTCGAGCAAGTGCTCCAGAAGTGATTTCAAGCATCGTTCACGCTGCATGTTTGAGACGACCTCCTGAATTTTCCGATGCGCGAGCTTCTTCCAGCGTGGCCCGACTGGGGCATCGCTCCTCAAACCATTTAAGAACACCTTAGTGTCATCTAACGTGAAACCCATTTCGCTCGCGAAGCGAATCAGAAGAACGCGGTCGAGTGCGTCGCTTGAGTAGCGTCGCTGGCCGCCGACACGATGAGGAGTGGAAAGTAATTCCTTCTTTTCGTAATAGCGGATTGCAGAAGAGTTGAGACCGGAGCGGCCTGCGAGTTCGCCAATCTTCATTTTCGTACTCCTCGGCATATCCCGCGAATCGAGCCTTGACTTAAAGTCGACTTTAACTTTTAGCATTTCTGAACTGAGATATGCAAAGTCTCAGAGAAGGAAGTGCATCACTATGAACCGAAGACAAAACACGACTGCGGTGATGGCGCTTGTACTCGTGAGCGTCGGCTGGGACGTCATTGCGGTGCAGGCGGTCCCGGAGAGAAAGCAGGAAAAGGAACCTGTGATGCAAGGCAAATTCTACTGCAACACAAGGGCACTGAATCCAAGCGAGCGTGCGCATCACAAGCGTTTAACGGACAAGCTTGTCGCAGAACGAACACAAATTGTGGAGACGGAAAAGGGCTACGAATTTCAGTACAGCCCGTCCACGGTTTCGCTCGCCGAACTGGCGGATTGGGTAGCCGCCGAAAGCAAGTGCTGCCCGTTTTTCGACTTCCATATCGATCTGGAAAACGAAGGCAAGCTGCTGTGTCTCCGACTGACGGGCGAAGAAGGGGTCAAGACATTCGTCCGGGCGGAATTTTTGGTGCCGACGAAATCCTGACGGGAAACCCGTACCTCAGCAGGCTCTAGTGAACGGCGGTCGAATCGCCGGTTTTGTGTTCCGCGATCTGAAAACGGAGGAATTGCTGAACCGCGGCTAGAGCGTTCGGGTCGGTGGTCGTGATCACAACTCGACCCCCTGTTGGCGATTCGTCGAATTTGTACGTGATCTTGTCGGCCATCTGTTTCATAACCGGGACGCCCGGCGGTACCGTGTCGTGAACAAACATCGGAATCGCAAAGTCGCCGCTGGCGAAGGCCGTGGCGATGTGCGTCAAGTGCATCCGGATGCTGTCGCGGGTGGCTGTGTCCGTGGGATGGTTTGCTTCGACCTGAATTACACCGCCGTCCGTGCTCAATAAGAAGTGATGCGTTGCTGTGGTCTGCGAAAATCCCATTCCTTTTTCGCCGCGGTCATTCATTGCAGAAGAAGTGGAACCCTCGTGTGCGTGCGCCTTGTGCATCGGGCAATCGGCTTGGGAGTCTTTGGGTTTCTCGTTCTGAGCTGTGGGCGGCGCTTGACCTTGCGCAGCGTACGCTGCGAGGCAGAAAACTGCTGTGGCGAATAGTCCTCTCATTGTGACTTCTCCCTTTTCTGATGTCCGCGCGCCAGTGGCATCGGTGATGAATAGCGCTTCTGGGGGTTCGGGTGAGAAGCAACAAAAGTTTCCAGCAAGCCGGCCCTTTGTCCACGAGGAGTCTTTCGGAGTTGACGCTCCCATCCCGCAAGGGTCGTTTTCAGTTCGCGCCGCCAGATTTGCAAGTCACGGAGTGAAGCTTCGACGGTAGCGAGTTTTTCGCGGGCCAACAGGAGTACACGTTGGCACGGTGCGCCACCACCGTCGCGTTCCGCGAAAATTGTCGTTAGTTCGCGAACTGAAAACCCGATCGCGAGAGCGCCCCGGATGAGTCGGACGCGATCGAGCGCTTGCGCAGGAAACAGCCGGTATCCCGCCGCGGAGCGTGGCGCCGTGGGAAGCAGTCGGAGACGTTCGTAATAACGGAGCGTATCCGTGCTGACACCCGCGAGACGAGCCAACTCTGAAGAGTGCATGGGTTGGGTTGTGGAGACTTTGGATCTCACGAGAATATCCTCAGGGGTGGAACCGTTCCAGGGTCAAGCGATTTTCTAACCGCGATGGAGCATCGCGCTCCTCTACTCCACGCGGCAATAACAGTATAAGAATTGTTGTGTGGTTCCCTGCGGAGTCTCATGCAGTTCTTCAGAGCTTTCGATCAGACGAAACCGCGCGCCGAACTGATCATGCAGCGAGTCCGCGTCATAACGCACGACTTCCAGGCCGCTGCACTTCGTTGGACCTTCCGGCCCGAAGGTACTGACAATGACGTGCCCACCGCGTTTTACCGAACGCACGACGTTTTGAACGTAGGCGAGACGTTGTTCTATCGTGGTCAGAAAATGGAATACGGCCCGATCATGCCAAACATCGTATGCAAGAGGCTCGAGTTCCGTAGCGAGGACATCGGCAACTAGCCATTGGACGTGGATGGCGGCTTCTCCCATTCGCTGCTTCGAGACGTTGACTGCGGTTTCAGAAATATCGAGGACAGTGACGTTCTGATATCCGCGTGAGACAAGGTCGTCGGCCAGCGTGGATTCGCCGCCCCCTACATCAATAATGGAGGAACAAAAACTTGCGCCGGTTCGCTCAATGAGGGCGAGGGACGTTTCGAGATGCGGCAAGTACCAGCTAACAGTATCTGGCGCTTTTGTCTTGTAAACCTTTTCCCAATGCGTCTTAGCGTCCATGGCGAACCTACGCGATTGCAGCGGAACTACGACTCCGAAGCTCTATCCGCATTGTATAGCAGGCGTTGTTGCTAGACTGTTGACATGGCCGCAATCGACATCTTGGAGCGCCCAGCTGCTGTACTTCGTGGGCGAAGGCTCGAATATTTCACGGTAGTGTGGAATACCCTTGAAGGTGCGGTCGCGATCGTGGCGGGAATTGTTGCGGGCAGCATTTCGCTCGTAGGTTTTGGAATCGATAGTTTCATCGAAGTGACATCCGGTTCGGTCTTGCTCTGGAGAATGGCCGTTGATTCGAACGTCCATCGCCGGGAAACGAACGAGAAGCGAGCGCTGCGAATTGTTGGCGCATGTTTTCTCGTGCTCGGCGCATACATCGCCTACGATTCGATTTCCGACCTATGGTCAAGGCGCGCACCTGAACACAGCGTTGCGGGAATCATTCTGGCGTGCGCATAAGGTCAATTGGCACCGCGTCAATAACGCGGGGCTGTTTCAGTAGCCCCGAACCTTCGCTAGATTTTTCCGTCAGCTCTCGCGCCAACCCTTCGGCATCTGGCTTCGGGTGATGTTCCCGGTACAAATAAAAAGGATTCGAATACTCACCGCTCCACACTACCTCGCGCCTCATCCGCATGCACGCCAGTGCTAGAATAGCGGTTGTGATGGCAGACTTAGCGACCAAAACATGCGTCCCATGCCGAGGAGGAGTGCCTCCGCTCAAGGGTGAGGAACTCGCCCCTCTGCAAAAGCAGGTGGACGGCTGGAATGTGATCGAGGAGCACCACATCACGAAGGCCTTCAAGTTTCCCGACTTTCGCGAAGCCCTCAAATTCGTCAACCAAGCTGGAAATCTTGCGGAAGAACAAGGGCACCACCCTGACATCTTCCTTGCCTGGGGGAAAGTCGAGATCACGACCTGGACACACAAAATCAACGGCCTGACGGAGAGCGATTTCATCCTGGCCGCCAAAATCGACCAGCTCTACAAATCCTAAACGCGCCATCTGACGAAATCTCACAATTCTCTGGAAACTGCCCACTCCAGGTACTGTCCTTTCTCCTTTACACCTGCTGTGCTCTGTACTATCTTCGCGTTTCCTCCGGCTTGTCCGACGGTACCCCAGCTCCGAAGGCTTCGGAATTCACAGCGTGTTAGGTGTGTGATGTGGCCTAAACCTGAAGAAAATAAACCGCAATCTGCTCTCGACGCTCTGCCGTCCACCGTTCCCTCACCCCAGCGTCCGGCTGCTGCGGTGCCACGGGTTTCTCCGCACGCGCCATCCTGGGTGACTTCGGGCATCAAGATCAAAGGAGAAATCTCTGGTCGGGAAGATCTCTTCCTGGATGGCGCGTTCGAAGGAAAAATTCACATTGCCGATGGCAGTTTCACCGTCGGTCTCAACGCCCGCGTCAACGCAGAAATCGAAGCCCGCGAAATTATCGTTCGCGGCGAAGTGATTGGCACGCTCAAGGCCGGCGAGCACGTCCAGGTCTGGAGTACCGGCAGTGTTACTGGCGATATGGAGACGCGTGGCATCGTCATCGAAGAGGGCGCGGTTCTGCGCGGCAAAGTCGAACTTCGTCAAAAAGACCAGCCGCCGCACCCTCCTCGCTCGGCGCTTCCCGCGCACGCCAAAGAAGCCGTTGCCACGGATTCGGCGCAGGCCAAACAACAGGCGAAGGAAGAGGGCGCGAGGAGAGAGGTATGAAGGCAGAAAGAATATCCGCGATCACGATCAAAGTAAGTGACATGGCAAAATCCGTGCATTTTTATAACAAGCTTTTAGGCCTGAAGATTCTCTACGAAGGACAAGAGGCTGATTTTTCTTCGCTTCAGACGCTCAG
Organism: Candidatus Methylomirabilota bacterium; assembly: GCA_035490135.1. GTDB lineage: Bacteria > Acidobacteriota > Terriglobia > Acidiferrales > UBA7541 > Acidiferrum. The sequence continues at coordinate 861 of DATHGV010000139.1, read as the reverse complement.
CGCAAAAGATACAATTCTCAACCTCGAGCAGGGTCACGTGACCCGTGATTGGGGGCGGATCATTTTCTATGTCGGAGACGTAGACAAGTTTTGGGCATACCTGAAAGAGAAGGAATTCAATCCTGCTAGGCCAAGGGATGCAGAATGGGGCGAACGGTACTTCCATCTGCGCGACCCCGATGGCCACGAGCTCTCATTTGCGCGGCCAGTCGCCCAAGGCTGCTAGGTTCATTCATACGGAAGGGCACTCCCCGCACCCTCGCCCCCCAATCCGCGACCTCACAACGGCAAACTGAAGGTATGAGATTGCGAAGTCGGTGCAACTTGGATATTCACGGAGAAGAGGCAACGAATGACAGTGACAACTTACCAGGACTATGTTCGATCTACGATGACACACCCACCAAAGGGAGGGGGAAGGTCTACCTGCGATTTGAGAATCTCCCGGGCAGTTGGCGGGCCGATACTTGGTCCATATCCTTATGTGTCCTCGCCACGAGAGCCAAGAAATGGCGTGGCTTGTCACGAGTTCAGCACAAGCAAATCTGATCGGCTGCGCGTGCGCGGCACAAATGGGCGCGCGGTGATCTGGCCTTGAAACGCGGATGCCCATTTCCCCGGGATGCTGCTGTCGCATGATGGACAACACCCGTTCGGCGTCAGGTGGTAGCCGAGAATCAGATAGCCAAAGCGCTCGATCAACAGAGTTTTACAATTGGTGCAGCGCGTGTTTTCCAGATCGCCCACCTGGCCCGGCAGGTTCCCTGCATAAACGTAGCGGAGTCCCGCTTTCTTTCCAATCTCCGCCGCACGTATCAAAGTCTCCGGGCTGGTGTTCTCTGGGTCAGTCATTTTGTAGTC
>DATHGV010000138.1:0-5799 GCA_035490135.1 Candidatus Methylomirabilota bacterium | reverse complement strand
CTAGACTAACCGCTTCGCCATACCTCTTGCCGACGCGTGGAGACATGCATTTTTACGATGATTGGGCACAGCGGATTCTTAACGGCCAGCTTACTGATCACCTAGCCTTTTACGGCCTGCCGGGGTACGCTTACTTGCTCGCGGCCCTCTATAAGATTGTCGGCTACGGTCCATTTATTCCTGCTCTCCTGCAGGCATTACTCGATGCCGGGACGGCGGTGCTAATCTATAAGGTTTCGGTCGGCATTTTTTCGGGAACCGGCCTCCGCCGTGCCCAAATCGCTGGTGTGCTCGCGGCGGTGGGCTGGGCCTTTTTTGTCCCGGCGCAAACCTACGCCGTCGTTCTCATGCCTACCGCTTGGCTTGTCTTTATCTTTTGGCTCATCCTTTGGCGCATTGTCAGCCGGAAGAACGCGCCGACAAAATGGGGGGCATTAATTCTCGGTCTGCTGGTGGGCCTCGCCGCGACGGCAATCGCGACGATTCTCTTCCTCATCCCGTTGGTAGTCGGCGCAATCCTTCTCAAACCGGCGATTTCCACTCATTCCCAATTTCGCATTCGCATGAGCGCCCTCGTTCTGCTTTTCCTTGGCACTGCTGCAGGTACTTCGCCCTGTTGGGTGCACAATTGTTTCACTGCCCACGACCGCGTATTTCTGTCCGCTCACAGTGGTATTAATTTCTGGATTGGAAATAATCCGGGCGCGATTGGTTATCCGCGTTTTCCGCCCGGTCTCCACGCTGGGCAGGCCGCGATGTTACAGGATTCTATAGACGCGGCTGAGTCCGCTGCTGGACACGCTCTCACACGCGGTCAGGTCTCACAGTATTGGGCTGCGAAGGCGCGCAATTACATAACGAGTCATCCGGTAGCATGGCTTCGTCTGCTTGCGCTCAAACTCCGCAATCTTTGGAGCGCATTTCAATACGACGATCTCAGCATCATCACGATCTTGCGTGAGCAAAACGTCACCTTGCCCGGAATCTATTTCGGCCTGGTCGCGGCCCTGGCGTTGCCAGCGATCTTTCTGGTTTGGAAAACAGCGCCGCTCTCACGTTGGATCGCCGTCGCCATCGCCCTGCATGTCCTCGCCTTGTTGCCGGTATTCACCACCGAACGCTATCGTCTGCCAATTGTTCCGGGCCTTCTTATTTTCGCCGCCTTCGGCCTGGTTGCGTTTTTTAATCATGTCGTGGCGGGCAAATTTCGCTGGGCTATTGCCTACGCCGCGTTTCTAATTGTCTCTTCCTGTTTCATTTCCTGGCCGCAACGCGATCCATCACTTTGGGCGTTGGATGCCTACAACAGCGGTTGGCAGGCGCTCGAATCCGGCAATCTTCCCCTGGCGGAAAGAAAATTGCAGCTCGCCCGCGCTTATGTCCCAACGAATCCGGAAACCAATTTCGCTCTCGGAAACCTGCGGCTGGCGGAGGGAAATTCTGCGGCCGCTTCCACCTTTTATCTTACCACTCTACAGCTCGATGATCGTCACCGCGGCGCGCTCAATAATCTTGGCGTAATCGCCCTGGACCACAAGCAATTCGAACTGGCCGAACATTGGTTCCGGCGCGCGCTCGATCTCAACACACGCAGCGCCAAGACTCATTTTCTTTTGGCCAAGACCTATGCCGCCAGGGGCGACCGCGCCGATGCCTGCGCCGAAATCGATTCCGCTGTTGCCCTAAGTCCACAGCAACCCGAGTTCCGTCAGTTGCGCGAAGAAATCCACCGCCAATGAAAATCGGGGAGATAACCGATGTCGATCGGCGTGCGAACAGCGACCAAACCACGCATTTATCGCCGGGCTTTTGGTTCTTGCTTGCTGCCCTGGCCGCGACCGGGGCCAAGCTTCTCATTGCTTGGAACACCATCGGCACCAATGACACCGTCGTTTTTTTCCTGTTCGGCCGGGAACTGAGCATCCACGGTCTCGCCGAAACGTATCGCCGGGTCATTCTCTTCAATCATCCGCCGCTGGTTGCCTATTACCTGCGTGCGATCTACGACCTCTCAAATCTCTATTTCTTCACCCATAACAACATTACTTTTGCGTTTCTTCTCCGATTGCCGGGAGTTATCGCTGACCTCGTCTCGAGCCTGGTCGTTTGGAAATTGGCCGATGCAATGGGCGATCGTCGCCCTCCGTTCTGGGCGCTCCTTCTTTTTGCGCTTAATCCAATTTCGCTCATGATCAGCGGATTTCATGGCAACACCGATTCGGTCATGGTGATGTTCCTTGTTATCGCCTGCCTGATGACGGCGCGGCAGCAACCGATTCTTTGCGGTCTATTCCTGGGCTTGAGCTGGCAGGTGAAAATTGTGCCGCTCCTGTTCATTCCAGTGTTCGCTCTGTTCTGGCATAATCGTCGTCAGCTTCGCCCTTTTATCGCGGCCTTTCTCGTCACTACTGTTCTCCTCGCCTTGGAACCGCTTATTTTCTCCCCCATCGCCTACGCCAAGAATGTTTTGAGCTACGGAAGCTATTGGGGTCTTTGGGGAATCACGTATCTCATCCGCATCAGTGATTTTCAGCATCTAAGCCGGATCAGCTTTTTCGGGCTGGCGCCGGCCGCCACCATTATCAGCAACCTACTTAAGGTCGTAGTCGTTTCCTTTTTTCTCTTCCTGGCGTGGCGCAGACGTGGCAGCGATGCTCACGGCCTTGTCGTTACGCTGGCCATGAGCTGGCTGAGCTTCTTCATCTTCGCCCCAGGCGTCGCCCCGCAATACTTTGTCTGGTTAACGCCATTCCTATTGTTCCTTTCGCCCACTTTCTTTGTCTGTTTCACCACCGCGGCCTCCATTTTCCTCTTTGTTTTTTACAGCACCATCTCGCATTCCTGGGTCTGGTATTTTGGTGTTTCGACTAATGCCCTGAGCGCGGTCTGGGCTCCCTGGAACCTTCTTCCCTGGTTGACACTGATCATCGGTTCCGTCCTGATCTGGCGAAACAACGTGCCTCAACAAAGCTCAGCCCTTAAACTTCTCTCTCCGGCGCCAGTCGCCGGAACCTAATTGGTGACCGACCCGGCCCGACCTCGTCCCAGCGCCCTTCCCCTGATCGGAATATGCGCCATCATCGCAGTGGGGATCTTCTTGCGTTTGCCACCGGCTCTTTTCGTTGAGCGCGCTCCCTTACATTTCCTGAAAATCCTGCATCCCCAACCTGGCTTTACCGGCGTCGGTTTCGACGAAAATCTCTATCGCGAATACGTCAAAACCCTTTCCCAGGCGGGACTCTCCTCGTATCCGGACCTGGCGGAAGGATACCTTAATCTGCAAGCCCGACTTCCGAGCGCAATCCTGCCACCGACCCGCTTTCTCTACATTTTTTGCGCTTATCTTTGGCACCAAACCACCGGGGCCGACGCTCTCGCCGCCCTGAAAAATATCTCCAGCCTGTTCAGCATTCTTACTCTCGTGCTGACCGCGATTTTTTCCATCCACTTGGGCGGCGTCCGACTGTGCCTCGCCACCAGCGCGCTGATGGCGTTCGCGCCAACTCAAATCCACATGTCGCAGCACGCCCTGATTGATGGTGTCTTTGCCTGCGTTGCCCTGGCCTGTCTCTGGTTGCTCTGGGAAAATTTACAGCGGCCGAACGACTGGCGCTGGCTCGCCGGCTATGGGATCGCGCTCGCCCTTCTCGTCCTGACCAAGGAAAATGCACTCTTCGCCTATTTCGGCCTGCTCGCAGTTTTGGCCGCGAGCTATTGGTTTCGAATCGGCACACTCACGCGTTTTCTCCTGGCGACGACCCTGGTCGGCCCGCTCCTCGGAGTTGCCATCCTAGTGAATCTCTGCGGGTCGCTAGGCACCGCGACCCACATCTATCAATTGCTCGTAAGCAAGGCCACCGTTCTGCCCTACGCCCTCAAAACCGGGGACGGACCCTGGTATCGCTACCTTGTCGATTTATCGTTAGTTAGTCCGATTGTCCTCTTGCTCGCATTCGGCGCCATTTTCACGCTCAAACGAAGCAACTCCGCCGTGATTTTTCTGACAGCCTTCCTGGCCGCGAGCTTTCTCGTGATGTGCAATGTCCGCTATGGAATGAACCTGCGCTATGCCAACATGTGGGATCTGCCGTTGTGCTTCCTGGCCGCGAGCTATTTGGTGGCCCTGTTTGCCCGCTTCCGCCGAGCCGATCTTTGGCTCGCTCTTTCCATCATGGCGCTGTGCGCGTTCGATCTGCGGCAGTACCAGATCCTATTCGTCAAATTCGGATTATACGAGCTTGTGCCCGAAGGTTTGCTGCGGGCGCTCCAGATCTTGAAGTAAATTGGGCAGCGCGTTCTGCCGCAATTCCTGGCTGGTGTTGATAGTCTCGTACAACAGATTGTTTACCGTCGGCAGGGCCTGGGCGCGCACAAAAATTTGATAGGAGAAGAAAGACCGACTCAGTGAAATCAACTTCTCGTTAGCCCAGACCAAGAGCCGGCTGATGAAATTGGTTCCGAGCGCCTTGGGATAGGGCGCGGGAATGCCGCGCACTTCGAGAATCTTGTAACCGGATTGCCGGAGCAATTCGCGCAGCGAACGAAAAGTAAAGAGGCGGGTATGGGTGGCGTCCAAGATACCTTTCTTCCCGTAATTGAACTGGCCCAGGAGTAGCATCAGGCGGGTCGCGAAAAATCCGATGTTGGCGGTGGTGATGATCACTTCGGGGCGCTTGCAACCGGTCGCGAAACGCAATTCGTCCATGAATTCCTCCGGCCGCTTCAAATGCTCGATGATGTCGAGCATGAAGATTTGATCGAACTGGGAAACGTTGACGGGAAATTCCTTGCGATCGAGATCCCAGTGAATGAACTGCATTTTCTCCTGGCCTTCAGCCGGAACCAGACGGTCCATCCCCGTGACCGCGCACCCCTTTTTCGCCAACTCGGCCCCGACGTACCCGCATCCGCAGCCGACATCCAGCACGTGAGCGCCGCTGCGCGCGGCATCGATCGCCATGGTGTGGGAAGAGGTGAACCCGAGCTTGAGGTCGTAGGTTTCTTCCGGCGGCGCGACATCGAACTTGCGATCGAAAAACAAATTCATTTGATGCAGCCGTGCCCGCACCATCGCTTTACAAACATTGAGGGCGTATTGCAGTCCGTTGACGTGACAGATTTCGTCGCCGTAAAAGGTTGGAATCGGCAGCTCGAGAATGCGGAATTTTTTCAGAACCAGCTGAATGATAATCTCGGTGTCGAAGTGAAAGGCCCCGCTATTGCATTCGAACGGCAGTTGCGCGAGCGCGTGGCTGGCATACAGGCGATAGCCGGAGTGAAACTCCGACAGGTTCGTTTGCAGCATCCAGTTTTGGAAAGTGGTCAGGATCTGGTTGCCGATCCATTTGTAGTACGGCATCCCGCCCGTTCGCGCCGCTTTCTTGTCGATCATGCGCGAACCGAAGACGGCATCGGCTTCGTCCCGAACCAGCGGAGCAAGCAACTCCGGCAGTTTTTCCGGCGCATACTGGCCGTCGCCGTGCAGGAGGGCGACGATATCGAATCCGTGATCGATGGCGTAGCGATAACCGAGCTTCTGGTTACCGCCGTAACCCTGGTTCTCCGGCGTCCGGAGCACGGTGATTTGGAAAGGCGGACGTTGATGTTGAAAGCGCAACCCTTCGACGAAAGTATCGTCCGCCGACGAATCATCGATAATCAGCACTTCGACCGCGCTCGAATGCAGCGAAGACGGAATGCGGTTGAGCACTTCTTCAATCGTGCGCGCGGCGTTGTAGGCAACGATGAAAATGAGCACGCGTTTGCCGTGAAAATCGAACGGCGCGGAATCCACCAGTG
>DATHGV010000137.1:0-43394 GCA_035490135.1 Candidatus Methylomirabilota bacterium | reverse complement strand
CGACACCACTTCGGGCGCAACGATCTTCTACACACTGGATGGTACTCAGCCTGGGACGTCGGCGGGCGGTTCGACGCACCAATATAACGGGCCGCTCACGGTAAGTTCGACAGAAACGATTAAGGCCTTGGCGACCGCTTCGGGGATGACCACCAGCGGAACGGCCAGTGCCACGTACACCATTGAATCGCAAGTGGCCACGCCGACATTCTCGCCGGTCGCTGGCAGTTATAGTTCTGCGCAAACGGTGAGCATCTCGACGACATCGGGAGCGACGATTTACTACACCACGAATGGATCGACTCCAACGACAAGTTCGACGGTGTACAGTGGCCCTATCACGGTAAGCACAAGCGAGACGTTGAAGGCCTACGCCACCAAGAGCGGCTACTTTGATAGCAACGTGGCCACGGCGGCGTACACCATCGGCTCAGGCGGTGGTGGCGGGGTCGGTTTCGGCAGCGGTTTCACTGCCGGATCGATGGTGCTGAATGGAAATGCGGCCATCGCTGGCACGGCGTTATCTCTGACAACCACGAACCCCACTTTCCAGAAAGGGAGTGCGTGGTTCCCAACGGCGCTCAATGTCCAGAAATTCACCACCGACTTCACCTTCCAATTGTCCGCCGGTTCGCCGACCGCTGACGGCTTCACCTTCGCCATTCAAGGGAATTCCACTTCGGCGATAGGGGGCACGGGCGGCGCTTTGGGATACGGAACTATTGGCACCAGCGTGGGCGTGAAGTTCGATCTCTACAGCAACAGCGGAGAGGGCCCTGATTCAACGGGGCTCTATTTGAATGGCGCGTCGCCGACAACCCCGGCTGTCGACTTGACCAGTTCCGGCGTCGATTTACACAGCGGTCATGTTTTCTCAGTGCACATCGTTTATGACGGCACAAATCTGACCATGACCATTACGGACACGACGAACACCGCTTTGACGTTCACGCAGGCTAGGCCGGTGAACATACCCGGGACTGTCGGCGGGAATACGGCGTTCGTAGGTTTCACAGGCGGCACTGGCGGGTATACCGCCAATCAGTCCGTGCTCACGTGGACCTACACCGTCAATTAGCTTAATCAATTAGCTTAATCAATTAGATTAGATGAATTAGATCGGCCCAACCAGAAGCCGAACCGCTTTCCACCGGCTAAGCGCTAATCAATCCTGAACCATTTTCTCTAGCCTGGGCAATCTAAGCTGTGAACACAGCCGCATTCCGTTGCTGTGCTATCATCATCGCGGCTCTTCTGCTCTCGTGAAGCCATGGGTGCGTCCCCTTCGAGCGGCGAGTGGCTTGGAGGTAGTATGGACCGTAAAGTCCGGAACATTCTGATCGCCGTTGGAATCGTCATACTGATCCTGGTGATCGTTCCGTTCCTCATTCCCGTCAATCAATTCAAGCCCACGATTGAAGCGAAAGCTTCGGCGGCCCTAGGACGCCAGGTGCAGATGGGCAATCTTAGCCTTTCGCTTTTCACTGGCTCGCTTTCGGCCGATAACCTGGCGGTCGCCGATGACCCCAAATTCGGCCAGACACCGTTTCTGACCGCTAAGGCCGTTCGCGTTGGCGTGGCCATGATGCCGCTGATCTTTTCCCGAGCCTTGAACATTACCAGCGTCACGATTAAAGACCCGCAGGTCACCTTGCTGCACAATCCGGCGGGCCAATGGAATTATTCGTCCATCGGCGGCGCCGCCGCAAACACCGCCAACAACCAGGCGGCCCCGCCGCAAAATAATAGTTCCTCGGAGCTGTCCGTCGAAAAGCTGTCGCTCGAGAACGGCACCATCGTTGTCGGTTATGTCGGCAATCCCAAGCGCAACACCTACGACCACGTGAACGTCGAAGCTTCCGCTATTTCAACGCACAGCAAATTTCCGGTCTCGGTTTCGGCCGATCTTCCCGGAGGGGGGAAGTTCAAGTTGGATGGAAACGCCGGGCCGCTCAATGCTGCCGACGCTGCCCTGACGCCCGTGGATGCAAAACTCACAGCGAGCTCGCTCAATCTGGGCTCCACTGGATTTATTGAGCCTAACACCGGGCTGGGTGGACTCCTGGACTTGGATGCCAGCTTGACTTCAGCCCAGGGTCAGGCTGAAACCAAAGGCAACGCCAAGCTTTCCAAGGCACTGTTCATTCAAGGCGGATCTCCTTCTTCCGTACCCTTGGTGGTGGATTTCGACACCAAGTACGACCTTGCCAAACAAAGCGGCGCGTTAAACGGCACGACGCTGAAAATCAGCGGCGCCAACGCACAAGTTTCCGGTACTTACAACAATGCCGGCGAAAACACCATCGTGAATGTCAAAGTGGACGGCCAGAATATGCCCGCCAAGGACCTCGCAGCTTTTCTGCCGGCCGTCGGAATTCGCCTCCCCAACGGAGCTTCTATTGAGAGTGGGACACTCAGCGAAAATCTGACTATGGCGGGCCCGACGACCAATCTGGTTACCAGCGGCACCGCCGGTATCTTCAGCGTTAAATTGGCGGGATTCGATCTGGGTTCGAAAATGTCCAGCATTTCAGCGATTACTGGATTGAAGAGCGGCAAAGATCTGGACATCGAAAAAATGACCGCTAATTTGCGTATGACCCGCGACGGATTGCGCGCCGATAATTTCATCGCGATACTCCCGGCGTTCGGCCAGATCGTGGGAGCCGGCACGATAGACGCCAAGAACAATCTTGATTTCAAAATGGCAGCAACGCTTAAAAGTGGCATTGCCAATGTCGCGAATCCTACAGGAGCACTTACTTCGGTTTTGGGCGGAGGGTCAAGCGGCTGCAAGAATGGGGTAACCGTGCCGTTCAAAATTGAGGGCACCACCGCCGATCCGAAATTCGTTCCGGATGTCGGGGGGGTCGCTGCCGGAATGCTGAAAACTCAATTAGGTTGCGCGGGCAGCGGCGTGACAGGCGCGAAGAATCTGAACCCGACGAACCTGAACCCGACGGATGCCACCAAATCCCTAGGCGGGCTCTTCAAGAAGCCAAAACCGTAAAGACCTAGTCGTAACGCAGCGCCACCATCGGATCTACGCGCATCGCGCGCCGCGCGGGAATGTAGCAAGCCAGCAACGCTACGACCGTGAGCAACAGCGTAACTGCAGTGTACGTCGACGGGTCGTAGGCACGCACATCGAACAACAGGCTGACAAGAACGCGCATCAGCCCTAAGGCCACCAGAATTCCCAGGCCCAATCCCACTACTGTCAAACGTAAACCCTGGCCGAGTATCAGGCGCATGACATCGCCGCGCTGAGCTCCCAGCGCCATGCGCAAACCGATTTCACGCGTCTGCTGATTCACCGAATAGGACAGCACTCCGTACACCCCTACCGCGGACAGCACTAGCGCCAGCGCTCCAAACAGGGCGAGCAAGATGCCGCCCATGCGCGGGGCCCAAAGCGCCTGAGACAAGATCTGCCCGATGGTAAACACATTTGTTATCGCCAGATTAGGGTCCAGCGATTGCAACGCCACGCGCGTGGTGGCCACCACATTTTCTGGATTGCCGGTGGTACGCACGTGTAGAGTCGCGGCCGGCACGTAGTCCTGCGCCATGGGTAAAAACACAATAGGCTGCGGCTCTTCTCCAACTTCATTGACTACGAAATTCGCAACCACACCAACAATTTCTCGAAGCGTCGGGTCACCAAAGAAATGAAATCTCTTTCCTAGCCCGTCTTCGTTTGGCCAGTATTGCTTAACCATCGCTTCGCTGGCCATCGCTACCACCGCTGTTTCTTTGCGATCCACGTCGGTGAATGCACGCCCGCGCAGGATCGGAATACGCAATGTTTCAAAGAAGCCCGGCGTGATGTCGTCCACGGTCGTCAACGTGCCGCGGTAGCCCGAAGCCTCATCCCGCCCTTCCGGAAATACAGTGCGTGCAAAGCCTCCGCCAATCGGCTGATTGGAAGCTATGCTCACGGATGCCACACCCGGGGAATTCTTCACTTTCTCAATGGCCGCGCGGTAAAACTGCTGGCCGCGTCCCTCTTCATAGTGCAGCGCACCCAGATCGAAATTCATGGCCAGAAGATTCTTTGATTCAAAACCCAGATCGGTCTTTTGCGCGTTCTGCATGCTATGAAGGAAGAGCCCGGCGCCGACGAGCGTGATTAATGCGAGTGCCATTTCGCCAACGACCAACAAACTGCGCAACCGGTCGCGCTGCCAACCAATCGTGCCGCCTCGGCCCCCGGCATTTAACGTTTCCATCAGGTCCGGGCGCGAAGCTTTTACCGCCGGGACCAGACCGAAGATAAAACCGGTCAGAATCGCCACGCCCAAAGTGAAGAGCAGAACATGCGAATCCAGAGCTAAATCAATGCCACTGTCCTCAATGAACGGCGGCCGGAAAGACCATAGAATACTGCGGCCTGCGTAGGCGATGGCAAGACCAACGGCTCCTCCCGCGAGAGACAACAGCATGCTCTCCGTAAGCATCTGGCGAACAATGCGTGTCCGACCCGCGCCCAGAGCTGCGCGCAAGCTGATTTCCTTCTGACGTCTTGCGCCCTGTGCGAGCAGCAGGTTGGCCAGATTAACGCACGCGATCAAAAGCACCAAACCCACCACGCCCATCATCATGGCGCTCGCCAAAGCGATTCGTTTATGGTCGTTCACGCCGACTGCGGCATCCGCCAGCGGGCTAAGGGCCACACTGCGTCCACCATTGTCTTTGGGAAACTCCGCTTCCAGATGCGTGGCCATCGTCTTCAGCGAAGCTTCTGCAGCACTCATTGCCACACCAGGCTTCAATCTGCCAATCGTGCCGACGGTCAAAAAGCGCCGGTCATTGAAAAAGTCTTTGGCCTTGCCGCCCAGGACTTGGTCTTTCATGCTGGTGGGAATCCACACCTGCTCGGAACTAAAAAATGTGATCGTGCCTCGAAATCCTCGAGGAGCAATCCCGATGACCGTGTAAGGGCGGGCGTCGAATATCAGCGGTTTCCCGATGATGGCCGGGTCGGAGCCCAGTTTATTGGCCCACACAGAGTAACTAAGAACGGCCACATCATTGCCGTTCGGCTTGGTATCTTCATCGGGCATAAAAAAGCGTCCTCGAGCCGGCCGTATTCCAAGGACCTCGAAATAATTTGCGCTTACCAGTTCACTCTGTAGCTGGCGGGGTTCCGCGCCGCCGCTCCAGGTAACAGCGGTGGGCATAAACGCCGCCAGGTCGATGAATACCGTGTTGTCGCGGCGATAGTCTTGAAAATTCGGAAAGGACATCCCAAGTTTTTCGGATCGAGCTTGTGTGACCAGCGTTTTGCTGTCAACCGTGTCCATTTCAACCAGTCGCGGGAGGTCGCGCACCGGAAGCGCATTCAGCAAAATTGCGTTGACCACCGTGAAGATGGTGGTGTTGGCGCCGATACCCAACGCCAGAGAAAGTACCGCTACGGCTGTGAAACCAGGATTTTTTCGCAGCATACGCAAGCCATAGCGCAGATCCTGCATAAAAACTTCCAGGACTGGCAGGGTCTGGCGGTCATGATAGATCGCCCTGGTCTGTTCGATTCCGCCCAGTTTCATCAGTGCATTCCTGCGAGCTTCCGCTGCACTCATCCCTTTGCGTACATTGTCGTCGGTGTGCATTTGTAGATGCCCTTCTAGTTCTTCTGCAAAACTGTCCCGCGTTTCACCATGGACCGTCCCTGCCAACCGCCGCCAAAATGCTCGCAACGTTTTCATGCTAATTCCTTCACGCTGATTCCTTACCGGGAGCGAGAAATCGCGCGAGAATCGCGGTGGTCTGTTCCCAATCGCGTTCTTCGCGGCCCAGGAATTTACGTCCGTCGCGCGTCAATTTGTAATATTTGGCTTTGCGATTATTGTCGGACTGCCCCCACTCCGACGCGATATGTCCCTCCTGCTCAAGCTTCAGCAGCGCGGGATACAGCGTGCCGTAGTTCACCGCCAGGAGATCGCCGCTGGTCTGCTCGATGCGCCGCGCAATCCCGTAACCGTGCAAAGGACCCAGTGCTTCGAGCGTTTTGAGAATCATCAGTGCCAGCGTGCCTTGCCACACATCCACTTTTTCCGCCATTTATCCGTGTCCGCCTCTTTGACCCTATGGGATGCCCATACTAAACCCGGTGCGCTCCTATGGGAAGCCAATAGTAAAGACGCTCAAGATCGCTGTTTGTTTCTGACAGGGACTCGTTATTTTGATATTTTCAGCACGGTCAAATCCGAACTTTTCAAATCCGAACTTTTCTTGACTCTTCTGCAACTTACCGTTAGCCTCGTGCGTTCAATTAAGAGACGGCGACTGCTATCTTTCTCTATCGAAAAATCTTCTCTCATGGCAAGGAGCGTTTCATGCGCACGCGTGTGTTTGGACCATGCTGCACCGTAATATTCGCGGCTTTGATCGTGGCGTTATGCCTAGCGCCGGAAGCTCGCGGCCAGGGAGGGGAACCGCCTTACTTCGCGATTCGTGGAGCGAAAATCGTCCCGGTGTCAGGACATGCTGCGGAGAATTCCACCATCATTATTTCGCGCGGAATTATTACCGCCATTGCAACTGACGCCAAAATTCCCGATGAAGCGTGGATCATCGATGGAAAGGGCCTGACCGTCTATCCCGGGTTGATCGATTCCTTTACTGATGTGGGACTGATTGCGACGCCTTCGCCCGGTGCACCCGCCGCTGGCACACCCGGCGCCACAGAATCGGCCCCGCGACCTCCACAACCACAAACGGCGGCGCGCGGTCCTGAGGATCGGCCTGGCACAACGCCTTGGCGCAATGCCGGGGATGAAGTGAATCTCGCGGATAAGCGTATTGAAACCTGGCGCAATGGCGGCTTCACAACTGTTGTCGCCGCGCCTAAAGGCGGTTTTTTCCCCGGTCAAGCCGCGGTCCTCAATCTCGCGGGAGATCGCCCGGGAGACTTCGTCGTGAAGTCGCCGGTAGCAATCCCTCTGAATCTAAGCGTGACGGGCGGGTTCACCAGCGGCTTTCCCAACTCGCAAATGGGCGTGCTCGCCTACGTGCGTCAGGTATTCCTGGACACCGACTGGAGTACCCACGCGCAAGCCGCTTACGAACATAATGCGCATGTCGAGCGCCCGCCTTATGACCGTACCGATGCGTCCCTCGCCGCTGCGCTCCAAAAGCATGTTGGGGTGCTCATCCCGGCAAACAATAGCGTGCAGATTCAACGTTCGCTGGAGCTCGCAGATCGCTGGAAAGTCAACGGAGTAATTTATGGCGCCCAAATGGCCTATGAAGATGCTCCGCAGATTGCCGCCAAAAAGCTTCCCGTGTTGGTGAACGCAAAATGGCCGGAAGCGGAAAAAGATGCCGATCCCGAAGACAAGCCGTCTTTGCGTGAATTGCGTTTTCGCGATCGCGCGCCATCCGCGCCCGCGGCGCTTGCCAAGGCCAACGTAAAGTTCGCATTTTATTCCGGCGGTCTAACGGCGCCGAAAGATGTTTTGAAAGCGGTGAAAAAATCGATCGATGCGGGTTTGCCGGCGGATGCCGCGTTGCGCGCCTTGACTCTTTCCGCCGCGGAAATATACGGCGTGTCGGATCGCATGGGCTCCATCGAAGTCGGCAAAATCGCCAATCTGGTAGTAACCGATGGGGATCTTTTCGAAGAGAAAACCAAAATCAAGATGGTCTTCGTGGACGGGCGCAGATTCGAAACACATGAGCCCGAAAAACCGAAAGATCCGCCCCAAGGCGACATCAGTGGCAAATGGAAGCTGGCCTTCAATACCCCACACGGCCCGGAAGAAGCCACCGCCGATTTGAACATGGAAAAGGACGGCACCATTTCCGGCACAGTGACCAGCAGCCGCGGAACCGGATCAATTCTTAATGGCTACGCCAGCGCGGATAAATTCAGCTTCAGTATAAATATTCCCATCGAAGGGAATCCGTTGGACGTCACTTTTTCCGGAACCTTTGACGCCACCTCCATGAAAGGTTTAGTGAGCGTCACTGGATTCTCCACGGATTTCACCGGCACAAAACCTGGAGCACACTCCAGTGCGTCGGCAACAGGAGGTGCACTGTGAAGGCCGCTCGTGCGGGTAACGCGCTCCTGAAAGCTTTCGCGGTTATTGTGGCGCTGCATTTTCTCATGACGTTGGGCGCGCTCGCGGCCAATCCTCCCGACGCGAAAGCTCCCGCGATCCTGCTGATCCAAAACGCCACCATCCTCACCGTCTCCCACGGAACGATTGAGCATGGCTCCATCTTAATTCGCGACGGCAAAATCGCGGAGGTGGCCCAATCCATCGCCAAGCCTCAAGGCGCGGAAGTAATCGATGCCAACGGGCAATTCGTGATGCCCGGCATCATCGATTGTCATTCGCACATCGCGGTGGACGGCTCCGTGAATGAGGGCAGCGTTTCCGTTTCATCCATGGTCAATATCGCGGACGTACTGAATCCCGATGACATCGACATTTATCGCGATCTCGCAGGCGGTGTAACCGTCGCTAACGTCCTGCACGGTTCCGCGAACTCCATCGGCGGACAAACCGTGGTGATCAAACTGCGCTGGGGAGCCCCGGCGTCGCGATTACCGTTCGAAGGCGCATTGCCGGGCATTAAATTTGCTCTCGGTGAAAATCCCAAGCGTTCCAACTTCAGTATTCGCGGCCAGGAAAAGCGCTACCCCGCAACGCGCATGGGCGTGGAAGAAACCATTCGCGCCGCCTTCACCGAAGCGCGCGATTACAAAACTAAATGGGATGACTACAACAAGAGAACTTCAGCGGGAGAAAAGAATCTCATTCCCCCGCGCCGTGACTTGCGCTTGGACCCGCTGGTCGAAGTGTTGGAAGGAAAGCGTTACGTGCACGCGCACTGCTACCGCGAAGACGAGATTTTGATGTTGCTGCGGGTAGCCAAGGAATTTGGTTTCAAAGTGCGAACTCTCCAGCACGTTCTAGAAGGCTACAAAGTGGCCGACGAAATCGCCGCTGCTGGAGCGGGCGCTTCCACTTTTTCGGACTGGTGGGCGTACAAAGTGGAAGCCTACGATGCAATTCCTTATAACGCGGCGATTATGACCCGTCGCGGCGTGCTGGTGTCTATCAATTCCGACGACGCCGAAGAAGCCACGCATCTGAATCAGGAGGCCGCCAAGAGCATTCGCTACGGTGGACTGTCGCGTGAAGAAGCCTTGAAGATGGTCACCATTAATCCCGCCATGCAGCTGGGCATCGACAAGCGCGTGGGTTCGATTGACGTGGGCAAAGACGCCGATCTGGTCATCTACAATCACGACCCGTTAAGCGCCTATGCGGTTGTGCAGAAAACTTTGATCGACGGCCGAGTTTACTTCGATCGGACGCGCGATATTGCCGAGCGCGCCGATCGTGAAAAAGAAAAGAAAGCCCTCACCGAGAAAGAAAAGAAAGCTGCCGCCGAGAAAAAGCCTGAAGAGAAAAAGCCCGAAGAGAAAAGACAAAACGAGAAGAAACCGGACGACAAACCTAACCCGCCTCAATCAGGGCGGGGAAGCACCGCCGATGAAACTGACGGAGCTGGTAGCGCCGCAGACAGCGACAGAGGTGCACTGTGAACTGCTTGCGTGCGACTACAATGTTGCGCGATGCCCTGATCCTCGCTGCGGTTTTCGCATTTCCTGCGTTGCTTGCGGCCCAACAGCCAGCCCCGAAAGCGGAGACCCCGAAAGCCTATGCGTTGTTACACGCTAAAATTTTTACCCTCGCTGGAGCGCCCATCGAAAATGGCACGTTGATCATTCGTGACGGCAAGATTGCTGCGGTTGGCGGGCAAGTTGATGTTCCGCAAGACGCCCAGGTTATCAACGCCGAGGGTCTGCAGATTTATCCAGGAATGTTCGATCCCGTCACACAAATGGGCTTGCGCGAAATCGGCGCCGTCAGCTCGACAGTGGACTCCACGGAGACTGGAAACTATAACCCTGACGTGGTGGCGTTAACGGCGGTATCGCCATCGAGCGAACACATTCCGGTAACGCGCGTCGCGGGCATCACCGAGGTCTTAGCTGTACCGGCGAGCGGAGGCATGGATTCTTTCGGACCGAACGGGGTCATCGGAGGCCAGGCCTCGGCCATTTATCTGGCGGGCTGGACCGTCGACGACATGCAGCTCAAAAGAAGCGTGGCCATGGTGGTGAACTGGCCAGAAATCCAGACCAAAACGTTCGACTTCGCAACCTTTCAAAGAAAAGAAAAGCCCTACGCCGAAGCAAAACAGGAATACGACAAACAGGTCACGGAGTTGACCGATTGGATTGAGCGAGCGCGTCATTATGCGCAAGCCATGGGGCACGCCGGCCCTGCGGATTATGAGCGCGATTTAAAACTCGAAGCGCTGGTGCCGGTAGTGCGCGGCCAGTTGCCGCTGCTGATCTTTGCCGACCGTTCTCGCGAAATCCGCAATGCCATCGAATTTTGCGACAAGCAAAATCTGAAAATGATTTTGGCCGGCGGTTCCGAAGCTTACAAACTCAAAGATCTACTGCGATCGAGAAGCATCCCGGTGATTTTGCGACCCATGCTGACTTTGCCTCTGTATGAGGACGATCCTTACGATCGCCTGCTCTCGCAGCCCGCGGAACTTTCCGCCGCGGGCGTTAAATTCGCTTTTGGCAGCTTTGATAATTCCTTTGCGCGCAGGCTGGGGCAAAATGCCGCGAACGCAGTGGCCTACGGCTTGCCCTACGATGAAGCGCTGAAGGCGATCACTCTATATCCAGCGCAGATTTTCGGTCTCGCTGATCAGGTGGGCACGCTCGAGAGCGGCAAGATCGCTAATGTTATCGTAACGAATGGCGATCCTCTCGAAATCATTAGCGACGTGCGCTACCTTTTTATTCGTGGACAGCTCACTTCGCTCGACAACCGTCAAAAAAGGCTATTCGAAAAGTATTCCGCGCGCCCGAAACCCTAAAATCAAGCCGGTAAAATCACCAGCACGGATCTTCGGGCGGAGAGTCGCAATTTACTTCCTACAGCCGAGTCGTGTCCATTTTACGTAGATTCCCCGAGACTTCCTGACGCACGGTCATGGCATACTGCGCCAAGGCAAGCTCAAGCAAGAATGACCGTCGCGACACAAGAACCTGTTCAGGCAACGCCGAGAACCACCAGCACTAGACGCTGGTTACTTCCTCTCGCCATCGTAATTTTATTGGCGCTGTGCCTCGCCGGAATTATTCTGGCTTTTCACTGGCCGTTTTCTTCGCAGAAAGTTACTCAATCTGTCCAGGAAAGTTGGCCCGGCAAAATAGCCGTGCAGCGCTTCCGCAGGACATATTTCCCGCATCCTGGTTGCGTGCTGGAAAATGTTGCGCTCACGCGAGGCTCTGAAACCTCCGCACCGCCGCTAGTCGCCATTCAAAGAGTAACTATCCAGGACAATTACCACGATCTTTTATTCCGGCCCGACTACATATCCAGAATTATTCTCGAAGGTCTCAAAATTTCAGTTCCGGCGGAACAAGACACAACGGCATCGCAAAAAACGTCAAGCAGATCATCCACTCGCATCGGCGAGGTTTTTACAAAAGACGCGACGCTGGAGGTCGCGCGAAAAGACCACGGCCCTCTGAAATTCGAGATTCATCAACTTATTCTAAAATCCATCAGCGATAGCTCGCCCATGTCTTATGACCTCGCGATGCGCAACGCGGAGCCGCCGGGGGAAATTCGTTCGCGTGGAAAACTCGGTCCCTGGGACAGTCAACACATGAAGGACATTCCTCTATCGGGCACCTACACCTTCGATGACGTCGATCTGGGAGTATTTGAAGGCATTGCCGGAATCCTGGCCGGCAAAGGAGATTTCCACGGCGTGCTGAGCCGCATAGAAACTCAGGGAACTACGGATACGCCGAAATTTGAAGTTACCCGCAGTCACCACGCGGTCGCGCTCAAAGCAAAATTCAACGCTACTGTTGACGGTATGAGCGGCGACACGATTTTGCACACCGTCGATACAATGTTGATCAAAACGCCGGTACACATCGAAGGTTCCGTGGCCGGCAAACCCGGCCAGCCTGGCAAGACCACTTCGCTGAATGCCAACGTGCGGAGCGGCCGTATTGAGGACGTTCTGTGGCTTTTCGTGCATGGGCCTAAGCCCCCCATGGAAGGGGCCACCAATTTCCACGCGCACATCGTCTGGCCGTCCGGGCCTCAGCCGTTTTTAAAGCGTGTCGTGCTTCAAGGCGACTTTGAAATCGAGCACGCGCAATGGACGAACCCGCAGCGCCAGATGAGCGTGAACATGTTAAGTAAAAAAGCCAGCGGAAAGAAAAAAGATCCTGAGACTCCCAACGTGACAGCCGATCTAAAGGGCAGCGTATTCTTGAGCAATGAAATCGCCAAGTTTCACGACGTTTCCTTCAAGGTGCCTAGCGCGGAAGCCATCCTGCATGGGACTTATAATCTAGAAGACACCAAGATCGATTTTCACGGAGATTTGAAAACGCAAGCGTCGCTGTCGGACGACAGTAGCGGCGTAAAAGCTGTGTTGCTAAAACCGCTGGACCCGCTGTTCAAGAAAAAACATGCCGGAGCAGAAGTACCTGTAGAGATGACCGGCACATATCACGATCCGCACTTTGGCGTCTCACTCCAGCCAAAATAATAGCACCAGCGAAGGCTATCAGCGTTATTTGCCCTCGAATGGATAGCGATCCTGCGACTGCACCGCCCTAGCTACATTGCGGCGCAGCGCGATGGTATCGACCGGCGCGCGCTTTGCGAAACGCCGCAGTACCGACATCTGCGTGGTTAGCATGTCTCCATCGTGGAGAGCGGCAATCGCGCGTTTCGCTTCGTGCTCGACGCGCTCGGCAGCATCGGAAATAAACACTCGTACGGTGTCGATCATCGGCTGCGCCGCTGCTTGCCCTTTACCGTTTGCGGCTTTCTGCGCGCGTAGCAGCGATGATTCCATGGCGTAGATTTCCATGACGATATTGGAAAGTGCGGCGACCAGTTCCTGCTCATCAGCCAACTTCTCGCGATATTTCTGAACGGCCCCGCCTGCCGTTTGCAGAAACATTTTCTTGCAGTTGGCGACCACCGTTGCTTCGGCCGCCAAAACGCCGTCGTCCGTTTCCTCGGAGGATGGGCCGGCAAGAATTTCGTCCGCCAGTTTCATGGCCGCCGGTATCAACGCCAACTGCCCGCCCATGGCGCGCTTCATCAGCATCTGGATGATCAACATGCGGTTGATTTCGTTGGTGCCTTCAAAAATGCGATTGATGCGCGAATCGCGGTACGCGCGGCAAACCGGATAGTCTTCGTGAAAACCGTAGCCACCAAAAATCTGCACCGCTTCGTCGACCACGAAATCGAGCATCTCGCTGCCATACACCTTGGCGATGGAGCTTTCAATGGCGTATTCCTCTAGAACTTTCATGGTGTTCTGGATTTTCTCGCTGGCGTTTTCCGAGCCGTCATTCGACGCCGAGGCCATGGCCGTTTCCATGTTGCCGGCCGAGCGGTAAATCATGGACTCCACCGCAAAAAGCTGGATGGCCATTTCAGCAAGCTTTTCACGCATCAGACCGAATTCGCCGATCGCTTTCCCGAAAGCTTTCCGCTCTTTGGCATATTTCGCGGCCGTTGCCAGCACATATTTCGAGCCGCCCACCGCGGAAGCGCCTAAAGTGAAGCGCCCAGCGTTGAGAATATTGAATGCCACGATGTGGCCGCGGCCGGCCTCGTGCAAAAGATTTTCTTTGGGAACCTTACAGTTTTCGAGGAACAGCGGCGTCGTGGAACTGCCGTGGATGCCCATCTTGTGCTCTTCGTTTCCAGGTTTAATTCCGGGGAAAGTGCGTTCCACGATGAACGCGCTCAATTTCTCCCCGCCAATTTTGGCAAACACAATATAAATGTCCGCGAAGCCACCGTTGGTAATCCACATTTTCTGGCCATTCAGAATGTAGTGTTTTCCGTCGGGCGTGAGTTCCGCACGCGTCAACGAATTCTGCGCGTCGGAGCCAGCCTGCGGTTCGGAAAGGCAATACGCTCCGATCCATTCGCCAGTGGCCAGTTTGGGAAGATATTTTTTCTTTTGCTCTTCCGTGCCGAAATACACGATGGGCAGCGTGCCGATGCCGGCGTGCGCGCCATGCGTTACGGCAAAACCACCGTAGATGGAAAGTTTCTCTGTGAGGACGGTGGTGGCGACCTTGTCGAGTCCGGCCCCGCCGTATTGTTCCGGGATTCCGCCGCTCAAGAGCCCAAGCTCACCTGCTTTTTTCACAAGTTCCGGGAGCAAGCCAGGTTTCTTGGCCTCCAGATCCTTGACATGCGGCATTACTTCCTTGACGACAAATTCCTCAGCGGATTGGCCGATTAGTCTTTGATCGTCGTTCAGGTCTGCGGGAGTGAATACATCCTCGGACCGCGGCGATTCCAGCAAAAAGCTGCCGCCTTTGGTTCCTTGGGGGGTGGTGGTTGCGGTGGCCATGGTCAGGGGCTCCTCGTTAGGTACCGGTCGTGCTCAGGTCAATTATCTCATTTTTGCTGAAATGAAGGGGGACTAGCGAATAACGCCGTTAGAGTACACGCAACAGGGCGTCAAATATTCGCCCAACTAGCTACAACCCTCCGCCGCCAAACAAGCTGTAACACAGCAGGGCCAGCACAATCATGGTGATGGCCACGTAGGTCCAATCCTTTTCATATACAAATGCAAGAACGGAAAACAGCACGCGAGCCACCGGTGTGGCGATTAATACCAGCAGACCCAATTGAATTAACCCTCGCCCGTGAAATTTCGCAGCCTCACGGAGAATGCCACCGACGGTGCGCAACTCCTGCGGTTCCCCCTGAAAGACGCGATAATTTATAGTGGGCAAATCGTGCCGGGAGAGATAAACGATCCCGCCAATAAATACCAGGCTGGCCGCGAGCGATACTCCGCTACGCAGCAGTATCGCCATTATCTGGTCCACGCGCTGATCTTTTCGTAGGTCCGGAGCTGTCATTTCACATCTTCCCCGCAAACCCGTTATAAATCATTTCCACCGCGAGAAATCCGATCACCACCGCGAACACCAGCCGGAGGGTTCGCACCCTGGCGCCTGCGAGGATGCGTGCTCCCACAAGCGATCCGCCCAACACGCCGAGCATCACCGGCATCGCGATGCCCGGGTCAATATATCCGCGGCTTAGGTAAATTCCTGCGCTGGCCGCGGCCGTCACGCCAATCATGAAATTGCTGGTAGTGGTCGACACTTTAAAAGGCAGCTTCATGGCCTGGTCCATGGCCAAAACTTTTACCGCTCCCGATCCAATCCCCAGTAAGCCGGACAGGACGCCCGCTCCAAACATTAATGCGAACCCCAGCGGCACTCCGCGCACGTGATACTGCGTCATGCCGTTGGCCGTTGGATAGCTGCTATCCATGCGCAGCCAGGTGGCAATTCGGTCCGGCGCGACCGCGGTCCTGTGTGCGGATTTTTGGCGCAAGCTGGAGAAGGCCGAGTAAATCAGCGCGAATCCAAAAATAATGGCAATCACGGACACATGAAGATGCAGCGCCACTGCCGCACCTACCAAAGCTCCCACAGTTGTAGCAATTTCCAGAAACATCCCCACGCGCACGTTCGAGTAGCCTTCTTTCACATACGCCGCCGCGGCTCCCGAAGAAGTAGCGATCACGGAAACCAGCGCGGCGCCAATCGCGTAACGAATGTCCACGTGGAACAGCAGCGTAAGCATCGGCACGATTACCACACCGCCGCCTAGCCCGGTCAACGAACCCAGAAAGCCAGCCAGCAGCGAACCCATGCCCACCAGCAGCGTGAATTCCAGCGTGTTCAAGAGTTTCTCCGGGAAGCGCTGATCCGTTTAATCGCAGCGCGCACTGTTCACAGGAGGCAGACGAAGTTAAGACTTCTTACACGGTTGAGGTGCAAAAATACTTAAACCGGCTCAACAAATTCAGGAGAGTAGCTCGAAAATGCCCGCTGCGCCCATTCCGCCTCCCACGCACATGGTGACCATGCCGTAGCGGCCCTTGCGCCGTTGCAGATCGCGGATGATCGTGGACGTAAGTTTCGCGCCGGTGCATCCCAATGGATGGCCCAGCGCGATCGCTCCGCCGTTAGGATTCAAACGCGCTGGATCCAATCCCGCCTGCTGAATTACGGCCAGCGATTGCGCGGCGAAAGCTTCATTCAGTTCGATCACGTCAATATCCGCGAGAGCCAGCCCCGCAAGCTTCAGCGCTTTCGGAATAGCGAACACCGGCCCAATTCCAAATTCCTCCGGAAGGCAACCAGCGGTTGCGTAAGCCACAAATCGAGCGAGTGGTTTCAGCCCCAACGCTTTTGCGCGCGCGTCGGACATGATAATCGTTGCCGCGGCGCCATCGCTCATCGGCGAGCTATTTCCGGCGGTGACGGTGCCTTTCGCGTGAAAGGCGGGCTTCAATTTTGCAAGCGCTTCCATCGAAGTGTCCGCCCGCGGCAATTCGTCGGTCGCGAACTGAAAAGTTTGCGTGACGGGCTTTGCAGCGGTCTTGGTGGCCGTGCCGCCACCACCGCCGCCTCCATTCGTGCTCGCCAACGCGGTGATGGTCACTTCAACAGGCACGGTTTCGTCCTGGAAGTTCCCCGCGGCAATGGCCGCCAAGGCCTTCTTGTGGGAGTCCGCGGAAAATTTGTCGGCTTGTTCACGTGTGATTCCAAATTTGCGCGCAATATTTTCCGTGCCCAGCCCCATATTGATATACGCATCCGGGTAATGATCGACCAGCCACGGATTCGGCGAAATCTTATTTCCGCCCATGGGCACCATGGACATCGACTCCGTGCCGCCGGCGACAATTACTTGCGCGGCCCCGGCACGAATGCGCTCCGCGCCAAGCGCAATGGCCTGCAAGCCCGATGAACAAAAGCGATTGATAGTCATCGCCGAGGTTTCAACAGGCAAGCCGGCGCGCAGCGCAGCGATACGCGCAACGTTCATGCCTTGCTCGCCTTCAGGCATGGCGCAACCCAGAATCACGTCGTCAATTTCTTTGGGATCAAGGGCGGCTACGCGTGCCAGCGCTTCCTTGATGACCACCGCCGCCAGGTCGTCAGGGCGCGTGGCCCGCAACGATCCTTTATATGCGCGGCCCACCGCAGTGCGCACCGCCGACACGATTACAGCTTCGGGCATGAGCAGTCTCCGTTGAAGCCGCGGCTAAACCACAGCTTCACTTCGATTGTTTGCCCGGCAGCCGCAAAATGCAAATCTGCAGCGAACAGAAGTCTTGTGTCCTGTGAGAGAAAAGCCAATCACTGCTTTGTTTTGGGCGAGGTAGCGGAGCTTTTGCGAGGAATAAAAATCTTAACCGGGGGAGCAATGTCGAATTTTATGGCGTAATTTCCCTGATTCACAGCGATGCCTACCCGCCCGCGCGAGTCGATATACAGCAAAGATTCGCCCACCGAAACGCCCATAAAAGCTTTTACATAAGGCACCACAACAGACTTCCCGGCAATTCGCACCGTGACTTTGTCCCCTAAGTTGTAGCCCAGCTTCTTAAAATCATCGCCCGGCACGTCGGTAATCAGCGAACCATAGGGATCGTCCAGACCGATTACGTCCCCATCGATTCCTTGCTCATTCATCACAGAAGTTTTCGGCTCCAACCGCACCAGTTCCTTAACTTCGGGCCCGGCTTGATGGAAGTCCCAACCAGCTGCGAGGCGCGCGGCGGTCGGCGAAAAAATATCGCGTCCGTGAAAAGTAGAAGAAATCGCGTCACTGATCATCCAGCTCCGATTGGTGATTTCCCGCGCGCTATGCAAACCGTCGCGCTCGATCACCGGAGTGATGATCCCATTGTCAGGCAACACAAAGTATTGGCCCTTCTTGGATTTCACCACGATGGCCTTGCGCGCAGTGCCCACCCCTGGGTCCACCACCACCAAAAAAATGGTCCCAGCAGGGTAGTACGGTGTAACGCCAGCAAGAAAACGCGCCGCTTCTTCGACTTGAAACGGAGTTACCTGATGAGTGATATCTGTCAGCCGCACGTTAGGCGCGATGCCGAAAATGACCGCCCTGCAAATAGCGACCGCATCGTTCGCAGTACCAAAATCGGTCATAAAAACAATCGTCGGCCGTTCAGCACGCGAAAGCGGATGTTCGTCCTGTGCGCCGGTGCCGAAGCAGGCTATCCCGAATACAACGGCGGCCAACAGCGCAAATCGTAATGCTCTACGCAAGCATAGGTTCAGCAAGAGCCCATCCTTTAGTCGTCACCGCTCCTACCATGGCCTTTGCGGTGTTCCCGCAGTTAGCAGCCGTGAAGCGCCAAAGTATATCTGAAGCCACCCACAAAAAAGTGCCATCGCATTTCCGGCAGAATTCGTAGGATTACTTCTTCTGGTCAGGTAAAATCGAGTAGCGTTTTTCGACGCGCGATACGTCAGCCCAGCCAGGCCCATCGAGCTTCGTCCCACACAAGGAGAATTACTTTGCCTCGAAATGTGTTCCTGCTGCTGGTTTTGTCCTCCTGCGCGGCCTCCGCACTCGCCGATCAGGTAACTCTGAAAAATGGAGATCGCCTGAGCGGTACCATCGTAAAAACTGACGATGAAAAGCTGGAAGTGAAGTCGGAATTTGCCGGCGATGTAAAGCTGCCGTGGAGCGCGGTAGTCGCCATCGTTTCCGCTGAACCGCTTCATATAGCGCTCAAGAATGGGCAAACCATCGTCGGCGTGGTCACCACCACAGACGAAAAATTCGAAGTGGCCGCTCCAAGTGGCCCCATTGAGGCTCCCAAGGCTGAAGTCGTTGCGGTGCGAAATAATACCGAGCAAGACGTATATATGCGCATGGAGCACCCGCGCCTCATCGACCTGTGGGCGGGACTGCTGGATACCGGCCTCAGTTTCACCAGGGGGAATTCGGACTCCACCAGTTTTGCGCTTACGGGAAAAGCCGCGCGCACAACGAAACGCACCAAAATATCTCTCTACTCCACCGAAATTTATGCGCGAAGCACTTTGGCAGGAGTCAGTAACACTACCGCCAGCGCCATTCGTGGCGGGGCGCGCGTGGACGTAAATCTACGAGGGCGCTCCTTTGCTTTTGGTTTGGCCGATTTCGAGCACGACCGCTTTCAAGATCTCGATCTGCGCAGTGTCCTGGGCGGGGGCCTGGGTTACCACCTGATCAAAGAAAAAGACCGTACCTTCGATGTTTTTGGCGGTGTCACTTACAACCAGGAATATTATTCAAAGTCCTTCAGTCCCCCAAATCCTTCGACAACGCGCAAGACTGCCGAGGTCGTGCTCGGCCAAACGCTCGCTACCAAATTGGGAAGCCGCACAACGTTAGGCGAGCAATTCAGTTTTTTCCCCAACCTTACGGACACCGGAGATTACCGTCTGCAACTGGACGCCACCGCGGCAACCAAGTTGAAAAACTGGCTGAGTTGGCAAGTCACTCTCAGCGACCGCTATGTCAGTACGCCGCTGCTCGGACTGAAAAATAATGATCTGCTGTTTACCACCGGCTTGAGGTTGACATACGGCAAGGGGGTGTTCTAGAACCTAGCCTGCCGGTTCAGCATCGCGCTGGCCGCGCACGGTTTTCACAGACAAATTCTTGGAGCCTAAAGACATCCGGGCCGCGGCTAAGATTTAAAGCCTGCGGCCCGGTGTTTTGCAATAAGTCGTAAAAAAAGTTCTAGCGCGCGATGCCGTTTTGGCTTGCCAGATACCATTCCACAGTTGGCGCCCGTTGATATTTCAATTGATTCGCAGTTTCGCCCGCGGCGGAATGATTGCCCAATTTTTGTTGGGCGACAGCCAGCTGTTGCACCGCCAGTGGTGAGAGCCGGTTAGCGCTCAACTCGTCCACGGCGTTGGCAAGATCGCCTTGCGACAACAACAGGTATCCGCGTGCTGTCTCATAAGGATTTTCCACCAAAAGGTTAGCTGACTGCGCGGCAAGTCGTTCTAATTTACTGATTGCCTGCTCCGCCGTTTCCAGAAGACCGTGTTGAGAGGCAACTCTTGCCTCTTCGCATAGTACGTTTGCTAACGCCCCGCTACGGTCCGATCCGCTCATCCCTTCCACAGTATTTTGAAACTTCTCCTCGAGCGCACGAAGCTGATGGAGTTCGCTCGCAAAATCGGCGGCCAGCATTGCGGATCCAAATGCGATTTCGAACTGCCCATTGGGCTCATTTTTCTGCTCCGCTTCCGCAGCGAGGTTGGAGAGTGCGGCCCGTCCTTGCTCGGCGCGGCCCTCCCAGAAATAGACCAATGCTTTTTGATAGGAAGCGTGCAACAAATCGCGATTGTTTTCCGACATCAACACAGCCTTGTCATACTCCAACCGCGCATCATCGTACTTGCCCACCAACGTCAGCGTATCTCCCAATCCAAGCTGCGAAGTAAAGAATGTCGGATCGATTTGCAGTGCCGCGCCGTAGTGCTCTAGAGACCCTTGGTCATCGCCGGCGTAACGCAGCACTTCCCCCATGGAGTCCTCGGGATTAGGCGAACTGGGATCCACGGCAATGTAGCGCTTCAAAGACGTCACCGCCCTGACTGGATCAGGGTGGCCGGACTGGATGTAGGAATAACCAAGCATATTCAGCACTGGCGGAAAGTTAGGATCGATCTGCAACAATGACTCCATCATTTTCTGAGACCGATCGAAGTCTTGCTGCGTGAACAGCCACTCCGAAATAAGGTACAAAACATGCCTGTTCTTGGGATAGCGCTTCAAGAGGTCGTTCATGCTGGCAATGGCCGGCAAGAGATTACCGTCCTGGATACCGGTCATCCACCGCACCAGTAATTGTTCATCAGGAGGAGCGTGCGGCAAAAGGACCTTGGCGCGCTCCAGGGCTGCGGTGTTGGGTATGGCCGCGCGCGAAGCGTGAGATAGCAACGCATATCCAAGCGCGAAATTTGGATCCTTTTCCGTGGCATGCTGAGCCTGAACTACCGCATCGTGCAGCAGCACGTTTTCGTATTTATCCATGGAAAGCTCCGCGAATTTGCGCGCTTCGATGGAGCGAGTTGACACTGGAATGGCACCGAACAAGAGCAAGGGAGCCGGCGCGATGCGTGGGGAGCCGGTTGCTCGCGATTTTGCTTCTTCGATACGTGGCGGATGTTCTTGGGCCTGGATCATCTGAACTGCGAAAAGCACAGGAAAAATCAGCGCAAGACTTCTTCGACACATCCGGTTCATGGATACTCTCCCAAGAGTCATAAAAAGTGCGGCCAGCAGCAAACTTAACGTGGCGTTAGAGGGGCCGATACTGACCCAAAGGACAGGTGTGCATACTGGGTAACGCATCGGCGCGTATCAGTAAGGGGGTCGCCAAGTAAGCACAAGCAGCGCAACAGATACTTGTCCGCAAAAACGCGGGTGCCGATACTCAGGGGGAGTTCCCTGAAAGGTTGGCGTGGGAAAAATGAAAGCGCAATCTTATATCTATCAGTTCGCGGCCCTGGTGCTCGGCTGTCTCCTGCTGGTCGTCACGGTGTCCTACCCGGCGATAAAGAATATGGCGGTGGTTGTGGCAGCCGACAGCAATCTGCCCGACCTGACCATGGCGGAATTTACGAAGTTGTCCAAAGGCGCGCAAAAATCGTGGCCCGATGGCCGGACTTTCACCTTGGTTTTAAAGGATCCAACATCCCCGGAAATGCATGTCGCGGTGCAAAAGCTTTTTGGAGTTTCCCCGACCGACGCCAAAACGGCTATCGCCAAGATCAATGAAGTGCGGCCGCTGATAAAGGTAGTGGGAAGTGATGAAGACGTTTTCCGAACGGTGATCACCACGCCTGGTGCGGTAGGCCTGGTGGACGTGTACAGCATCAACAGCGCGGTCAAGGTGCTGCATATTGACGGTAAGCTGCCCTTCGACGTTGGCTACGCCCTGAAATAGCTTGGGCAATCCTCAGTCAATTCAGCGCTGGCCAACGGCATAGATTCTCGAAAGCCGTCTCTCCCATAACCCCTAAGTCCTTTAGAACTGCTCTATTTGCCCTTTCTGTGAACGACGAAGTGCGTGGATCCCAAATCTATGTCCAACATCGGCATAACTCCTTTAGAACTGGCTTTAGTTTCGTGATGCGCCGCTAAGTGCGTTAAAACCAATACTCGCCCAACTCCGGCAATCCAAGACCCCTCAGTAACGTGCTAAGAGACCTGTTCTCCTGCCCGGCCGTACAGTACTCAAAAGGAAGGTCAGCGAAATTGGAGCGAATCATTTGTTTTTTGGTCTGTATTGCATGCCGCTTGTTTTCATAACCATAGGCCATTCATGTTGGCACGACGGGTACTAGGAGAGTCGTTTGAGGCTAAAAATGTACCTTATGTACCATCGATTTTTCCTTGCGCAAGGTGTCTAATGGTTCAGGTGCGAGACGCTCAGCCCACAAGGACAGAAGCCGCACCGCAGGGAACGAACAGCAGCTCCAATCAGCAAGGCCACCCAAGGGGATCGAGACGAAGCCAATGACTAAAACCGACGACAAGAGCCGCAAGTGGATGTGGTGGTTCCTGGCAGCCGTGGTTGCCGCACAGTTGTATTTCGTACAAGAACTGTTGGCCGCCTTCGCGCTGTTCGCCGCCGGCTTCGCGGTGATCGCCGTTTTGGTCTCCGGCGTTTACATGCTGCAAAAGGTCTGGGAAGTCGGTGTGACGCGCATGGCCGAACGCAGAAGTCCCGCCGCCAGCATGGCCCGTCGCGCCGCCGCCGCCATGGAAGAGTTGGGCAGCCGGCCGTATCGCCGTCCCGTATAGCTTTATCGTTCGGATTTGATCGCTTAGATTTAGCTGCAGATTCTGGGTTCAGCTAGAGCACCACGGAATCATCGATTGCGCTTCTATTCCGTGAAAGAGACCAACCGTCCTGAGAGAGCGGTTGGTCTTTTTAATTTACCGCCGATTATTCGTTACACTGCCCGCTGCCTTCGCACCAGCTATTTGGAACCAGCAAGTGACTGCAATTCCTGATTCCAATTGACTACCACTTTCACGTTGCCACCGTCGGGATCTTTAATCCGCTCCACCACTACAATGCGATGGCCGCCTGGCGCAAGCGTATAGTTCGGACCTGCCGCGTCGTTCCAGATATCGCCCTGATACAGAACCCGGGACTTTCCGACGCGAAACGGCAACACCAGAACTTCGGTAGCCCAGAGCGTCCCGGCGTTTTCGTAAACTAACTGCTTCCCATCACGCGACCACACCGGATGATTTCCGCCATCCGTGGAAACCTGAATTTTTTCGCCCGGCCCCGGAAACCGTTGCACATAAACCTCGGCTCGCCCGGATTCGTTCGAGGTGTACGCCAACCAGTTGCCGTCCATCGAGAACGCAGGTTGGCTGACATGAAATTGCGAAACCAGGTACGGATAAGGTTTTCGATCGTCGCCCAGCGGCAGCATCCATATTTCGTATTGGCCGGAACTTCCTAAACGTTCGTACGCGATCAGCTTTCCGTCCGGCGACCACGATTGCAGATGGAAGTGCGATTCATTCTTCATCAGCGGCTGTTCCTGCCCGCTGCCATCCACAGCCACCATGAAAGCCTGCTGCCGGCCATTGGAAGCGAAGGCGATGCGCTTTCCATCCGGAGACCAAACGGGCAGCTCATCTTCGCCAGGTGCGAACGTGATGCGCCGCAATGCGCCCCGCTCAATGTCATACACCCAAATGTCCGGATCCGGCAGGCGCACGGTCAGCGCCAAAAGCTTCCCGTCGGGAGAGAAGCGCGGAGATTCGTACAGATTCGGTTTGACCGGCAGCGGCTGGACTTTGGCATCATGCTCTGCCAGAACCAAACTGTTTTCCACCGCCTGTTTTCCGCCATTTACATAAATGAGCGTGCCGTTACCCGAAACGTCGTACTGCGCTGATCCCGTCGCGGGCTGCACGTCTTGAACGACCACCGTGGGCGAGCCTGTGGTCTCCAGCTTAGCGGGATCAAATTCCACCGCCAGCAAATTACCGGCGCTCATATACAACAAATGGTTAGGAGCAAAAAAATGTGCATCGGCACCCTTTACAACGATGACCTTCCTTTCGTCGGAACCGATTTTTTGCGCCACCAGCGTTCCTTCGTCCAGGTTACCGCCCGAAAATGCCGTGAACAGCAAAGTCTTACCGTCCGGAAGCAGGTCCGGAGAAAAATGGGCCAGTTCGCCTTTGTCCGCTTGCAGTTTTGTTACGGCTTGCGGTGTGCCTCCGCCATCACTGACGCGAAGAATTCCTGAACTAAATGATGGCGCGTAGTAAATGTTGTGATCGGTGCCCCAGCTCAACCCTTTAGGGGAAGTTATTCCGTCCGCAATGGCTACCGGAGTGCCGCCATCGAGCGAGATCTTTTTCAATTTGCCGGCGGCAAAAAAAGCCAGCCATCTTCCGTCTGGTGAGAACGCCGGATTTGCGGCGCCATCCGAGCCACCGATGGGAACAGAGGATGCCGAGTTCATATCCCGATGATAAAGGCGCGGGCCGTCCGAGCTGCTGGCGCTGAAGGCGATACGAGTTCCGTCGCGGGAAATTGCCACCGCGCGTAAAGTGGAATTAAGAGATGTGCCCGGCGGAGGCAGAATCGCAAAGCGTATTGGCAGGTTCTCGCGCGCACTTCCGGGGTGCAACAGGTTCGCCAGTAAAAAGCCTGCCGCGATAAGCAATGCCGCCAATGCGCATCCCGCCAGTATTTTTAGTGCTCGATTTTCTTTCTCTGGAGCGGCAATGGAACTCGGAGCCGCGCTGATGCCTGAACTCCGCACCGGGGACGTGCGCCCTTCCATCACGTTTTCGATGGCAATGCGCGCTTCGCCGATGGATTGCAACCGCTGCCGCGGATCTTTGTTCAAGCACCGGCGGATCAATTGTTGAATTTCGTTGGGTACGTTGGCCGGAAGAAAACTCCACTCCGGTTCACCGCGAATGACCGCAGCCAGAGTGTCCGAAACCGTATCGCCTTTGAAAGCCATTTTGCCGGTGAGCATCTCAAACGCCACTACGCCGAAAGACCAGATATCCGCGCGCCGGTCCACCGCTTTTCCTCGAGCTTGTTCCGGCGCCATATAGGCGGCCGTGCCCAGAATCAATCCTGCTTTAGTCGCAGCAGCAGTGAGTGTCGGGGAATTCGAGATGTCGGTGGGTTTACCCTCATCAGAGAGGGCTTTAGCTAAACCGAAATCCAGCACTTTGACGGTACCATCCGGCTTAATTTTTATGTTTGCGGGTTTCAAATCACGGTGAACGATGCCGCGTTCATGAGCATATTCGAGTGCTTCCGTAATTTGCTTCATGATCGGCAGCGCGTCTTCTACAGGCACGGGGCCTTGCGCGATGCGGTCCGCCAGTGTCGGGCCCTCCACCAACTCCATCACCAGCGCGAGCATGGTGGAAGATTCTTCAAAGCCATAAATGCTGCCGATATTGGGATGATTCAAAGCGGCGAGAAATTGCGCCTCACGTGCGAAGCGCGCCAAGCGGTCCGGGTCGTGCGCGGTGGCGTCTGGAACTACCTTGATGGCCACTTCACGACGCAGCCGCGAATCGTGAGCCCGGTAGACCTCGCCCATGCCCCCCACGCCCAGCGGAGAAACAATTTGGTAGGGGCCTAGTTGTGAACCGGTCAGAAGAGCCATGCGCGGCCAGATTATACTGCGCTTCGAGTAAATTTCATCCCGACTTCAGAACATTTCGATTCGAGTCAGTAGACCCGGAACTAAGAGACGTGCGTGCAGTTTAGAAATGTAAATTACTCATACGCCGATTGTCTTGAAGCTTAAGAAAATGCTGCTGCCTCACCTTGTGCGCGTCGGCTTCCTTGACGGATGGAATGCCCGACGTTAGATTGGAAATGTAATGCACCTCTTCGAGAAAAACGCCAAGCACCGCGCCGTTAGTGATCCGCTCAACGATTCGCTGCGGCATACGCGCGTACGAAGTTTGGCGGCAAAAATCGGCCTCTCCATCATCGCGGGCTTATTTTTACTCCTGCCCGCCGCCCCATCCGGCCTGGCACAAAAGGTCAAATCGGCACCGCCACCGCCTCCGCCTGCCGCGCGACCGCAACGGGAAACAGCTCCAACCACAAGCATCACCGTGGATGCCAGTGAACCCATGTTCGCCACCATGTGTGCGCTGCTGGCTTCCGGTTTTGAAGCCAATGTTAGCGCGGAAAATTGGCGTCCGCTTCGCGCTCAGCTTCGCGATCGTATGCAACACCAGCAAGGCCCGGCGGTCGAAGCCATTCGCGAATACTACAAGCAGCACGACTCCGCCGATCCCGGCGCCGCACTTTCCCGCTATTTGTGGTTTGGCCTGGTGGCTGGCCCCGCGCCGGATTTCAAACCCACCATGCGGCGCGAGGATCTACCGCCCGAAGTATTGGCTCTCGAAGGCTTCAACGAACTGCTTTCCAAATATTATCAGGAACAAAATATTCACCAGCTATGGCGTCAGATGCAGCCCGCTTATAACGCTGAAATCGAGCGCATGCACGAAGCCGTTTCGCAAATTGTGTTTGTCGCCACCGGATATTTGCGCGCCATGGCCCGGCCTTCTGAGCAGCGCACTTTCACCATAATTGTTGAGCCGCTGGTCGGCCACATCACCAATGTTCGAAATTTTGGCGATCACTACGCCATCGTGCTCAGCGGCGCGGAGGATATCCCCGCCGATGTGGTGCGCCACGCTTATCTGCACTTCATGCTTGATCCCTTGCCGCTGCGTTATTCTCACGTTATCGCGGTAAAACGGCCGTTGTTTGAAAAAGCCGCCAGCGCGCCGCGGCTCGCGCCCGACTTGAAGGACGATTATCCTTCTTTCTTCGCGGAATGCATGGTGCGTGCCGTGGAATTGAAGTTGAGAAGAATGTCGCCTGGCGAGCGCGACGCCGCCCTCGAACGCAATGACGCCGATGGCTACGTTTTGGTGCGCCCGCTTTTTGCGGCGCTGCCAAGGTTTGAGGGCGCCGAGCCATCGATGGAGCTGTTTTTCCCGGACCTGGTGCGCTCTATCGATGTCGCCACCGAACTAAAGCGAGTAAGTACGTTGCAATTTGCGTCTGCTGATCGCCAGCGAAATACCAGTGACTTGAGCGTAGAAGAGGTCGCTCGCCGTCGTGCCGCCATGCCCGGTACCGTCCCAAATGACGCCGACGCTATCGCCGCACTCACCGAAGGTGAGCGCCGCATCGCCGAAAAGAACGCGCGCGCCGCCGAGGCTTCGTTCCAAAAAGTAGTTGCGAAGTATCCGGACCAGCCGCGTGCCTGGTATGGTCTTGGCCTCGTCGCTCTTCTCGATCATGATGGTCCGCGCGCCAAAGAAGTTTTTGGCCGTCTAACCGCCGGAGAGCATGCCGCGACCTCCGATCCCATGGTCCTGGCCTGGTCGCATATTTACCTCGCGCGGATTTATGATGGTGAAGGCCAACCGCGTCAGGCCGAGGCGGAGTATCAGGCGGCGTTGACGGTGGAGGGCGGCCCGGAACAGGCCCGTCAGGCCGCGCAAAAAGGTTTGGCCGATACGGCTCGTGAAAAGTCCGTGGAGCGCCCTTGAATTTCCGGTGCGCTAGTCGATTTTAAAGGCAGCAACACCAATCGGGTGTGAGCCCGCACATCCGATGGTGAACTCTACAGGAGAAATCATATATGAAGGTAAAGTGCAACACGTGGCTCACAACGGGCGCGCTGGTGGTTATGCTGGCAGCAGCCGCTGGGACTGTAGCGCAGAATCCTCCCCCCGCGCCTGCACCAGGCAATAACCAGAATCCTCCGCCCGCTACATCGACAGACAAAACCAAACCCGCAAATAATTCGCTCACGCTAGATGATCCTAATGCCGCGCCGGTCAATGCCGAAGAAGATGCCGCCTTCAAGGCCCTTTCAGACCCGGCAATTGATCAAGCCAAGCGCATTGAACTGGGCGAAGCGTTTTTGCAGAAGTATCCGAATAGCCGCTATCGCTCGCCGGTATACGGCACTCTGATAATGGCTTATGTGCAAAGCGGCCAGGTGCAAAAAATGGAAGAGGTCGCGGACAAGGAGATTGCGCTGAATCCTAACGACGTACAGGTTTTGGCGGTAGTGGGCCAGACGCTTCCTCGAGCCATGAATTCAAAAACTCCGGAGCCCGAAAAGGTATTGACCAAGGCCGAGCAGTACGACCGCAAGGCTATCGAACTGACTCCCACCTTACCGAAGCCCGCCAGCGTCTCAGACGAAGCTTTTTCCACGGTCAAGAACCAGACCCTGGGTATGGCCCATGGCGGTCTCGGCCTCGTGTACATCCGGCGCGGCAAGTTCAGTGAAGCCATTCCCGAGCTAAATCAAGCCGTAACCATTGACCCCACGCCCGATCCCGTAAACTATTACCTGCTCGGAATGGCCAATGTGAAGACCTCCCATTTCGACGATTCGGTGATCGCTTATAACAAATGCGCTGCGATTGCTGGCGCCATGCAGGAGACTTGCAAAAAAGGCGCAGAGGAAGCCAAGAAACTTGGAGCGACCCAACTTAGCGCACCAAAATAACGCCTCCGGGTTGCCGGTCTGTGCCTAAGATGACTCCCGCGGATGACGCGCTTCTGGAACGGCGTCTGGGTCACAAATTTGCGCGCCCCGCGCTGTTGCACGACGCGCTGACGCACAGCTCGGCAGTCCCCGAAATGCGCGCCAGCCAGGGCGAATCGTACATCGCCAAAGCGGCGGTAAATAACGAACGCCTTGAATTTCTTGGCGATGCCGTGCTGGAACTGCTCACCAGCGAATACCTTTTGGATGCCTTTCCGGATTGGACCGAAG
Organism: Candidatus Methylomirabilota bacterium; assembly: GCA_035490135.1. Lineage (GTDB taxonomy): Bacteria > Acidobacteriota > Terriglobia > Acidiferrales > UBA7541 > Acidiferrum. The sequence goes on along the minus strand of DATHGV010000137.1, from coordinate 14,590 downwards.
GCCAACTCTCCAAGAGCCGCGCGCGCCTCGTTAATGCGTACTCGCTCGAAGCGGCGGCGCGACGCTTGCACCTCGGAGATCACTTGCGCCTCGGCCGCGGAGAAGAAAAAACCGGCGGCCGCGAAAAGCAGACCCTTCTGGCCGACGCTTTCGAAGCCGTGCTCGCAGCCATTTATCTGGATGCCGGCCTGTCCGCCGCGCGAGAAGTTTTGCGGCAAACGCTCTTTGAAAAAGCCTTGGAAGAAGCCGGGGCGCGCATGGCCGAATCCGACCGCAAGTCGGCGCTTCAGGAACTTTTGCAATCGCGTGGCCAGGTGCCCGCGGAATATCGGGTGGTCGGTGAGTCCGGCCCGGATCATCAGAAAATTTTTAAGATCGAAGTTTGGGTGAGTGGTTCGCGCGTCGCGAGTGCTGAGGGCGCCACAAAAAAAGAAGCCGAGCAACGCGCCGCTCGCAAGGCTCTCACGTTGTTGGAGCTTGCGAAATAATCGCGCTTGCTGCCACAGTGATTGCTCGATAGGCACGCCGAATTCTGCAATTCTCAACGAAGGAATGGTCGTGGAGGCTGGAACCCGATGGCGGATGGCACAGAAGTTCCGGTCGAAGGCGCCTTGCCTGAAAACGCATCGCCTGGCGATCTCCCGCCTGAAAATGTGGCAGAAATCCCTCCGCGCACAGGGCATTCCTCGATCTATCGCGAGCAAACTACTTTCGCCGAATACCTCGAATCCCTACTCGTCACCATTATCTTGGCACTCTTTGGCACCAGCTTCATCGTGCAAGCCTTCAAAATTCCCTCCGCTTCCATGGAAAAAACTCTGTTAATCGGCGACCACTTGCTGGTCAACAAATTTATCTTTGGCGGCCACGGCGCCTGGTATGAAAAGTTCCTGCCTTACCGTTCTTTGCAGCGCGGCGACATCATTGTTTTCAAATATCCCTACCTGGATCATCCTCATTATGTAAAACGTGTCATCGGTTTGCCCGGAGATCATGTAAAGCTTGTCGACCAGCAGGTGTACATCAACGGCCAACCGTTGAACGAGCCGTACGTCGTGCATGATCCTTCCGTCCCTTATGATCCCTTCAACTATTCGTTTCCCCCTCTGCGCGACCAGATGATTCCCTTGAACGTCATCAACGAATGGCGGCCCCAGTTGCGCAAGTATGTTCAAGGAGATGAAATGGTCGTTCCTCCCGGCAAATATTTCGCCATGGGGGATAATCGTGATCATAGTCAGGACAGCCGCTACTGGGGATTTGTCGACCGTGAAGCCGTCATGGGCCATCCCTTTTTCATCTATTGGTCCGTCGACGCCACCAGCTCCGATTACGCCGGCGACAGCACTTTCTTGCAGCGGCTGATTGGAATTTTCGATACCCTTACGCACCTTCCCGCGCGTACCCGCTGGCATAGAATGTTTCACACTGTCCATTAGCGGTTCGTCGTGTGACTCACGCGTAATGACCAAAGAGAAGACCACTGCGGTTGCACTTTTCAAGACCTCGCGCCCTACACATTTTGGCCTTAGTCTGCGAGACTTTTCATCGTGACCAGTTGGCGGAATTCGTGGAAGATCGCCTTTTGGGTAACCGCCATTCTCGTGGCCGCTCAAATCGCTGCCTCTATTTCCGTGCGCACCCCTCGCGTTCGCAATTATTTCAGCGAACGTCTGGAAGAGACCTTCGGCCGCCCCGTCCAGGTGAAACATTTCAACATCGAAATCCTGCCCAGTCCTCGTATCTATGCCAGCGGCGTAACCGTGGGCGAAGATCCCGCATTTGGTTATGAATATTTTCTGCGCGCGGAGCAGCTTACCGCTGGACTCCGCTGGTCCGGTTTCTGGCGCGGCCGCTTTGAATTAGGCACTTTGAGTCTGAGTCAACCGAGCCTGACCCTCGTCAGGAATAGTGAAGGCCGTTGGAATTTGGAGGATTGGCTGCCGCCAGCAAAACGCTCAGGAACTGCAGCCTCTCCAGTCTACGGTCCTAGCCGTGCTCCCACCATCGCCAACCGTCTGGAAAAAATAGAAATTGACGACGGCCGCATCAATTTCAAAAAAACCGATATCAAGCAGCCCTTTGCTCTGACTTCGGTAAGCGGCTCCGTGGAACAGATTTCGCCCGGGCGTTGGAAGCTGGAACTTAATGCTCAACCTTGGCGCAGCGGTATAGCTCTGCAATCAGCCGGAACCGTTCAAGTTCGCGGGGATATTGCCGGCACCTCCGCCCGCTTGCAGCCCGCCTCTCTCTCGGTGCGCTGGAATAAAGTGTCACTCGCGGATTTATTTCGGCTGCTGCACGGAAAAGATTACGGGGTGCGCGGCACTTTTGAGTTGGAGGCCGCCGCGAAAAGCGGCGCTCCCCCCGATACAGTTGATCCCGTGAATGCTGATTCCACCAACGATTCTTTTGTCGGGGGAGATTGGTCCTACACACTGAAGGCTTCTGCCGCTCAAATCCATCGCTGGGATCTAACTGAGCGATCCGACAACCCCACAATTACCACCAGCGTTGAGGGTCGATGCAATGTCGCGCTAAAAAAACTCGCTGCGGAAACCCTCTCGGTCGAGACGCCATTATCAAATTTGAAGGGAAGTGCGGAATTTGTCAGCGCAGCGAATCCCTTCATGCAGATTAAATTCGAGTCCGCCGGCGTGCAGGCCGCGGACATGCTCTCCTGGTACCGTGCATTTCACCCAGACGTGGCAGACGCAATCTCCGTCGACCAATTTTTCACCGGCAGGCTGCAGTTGCAGGCTTGGCCCCTGGAACTTCAAGAAATAAATCTTTCCAGTCTTGGCGGTACGGTGAATCTGCGTGGCGGCGAAGACGTTCTTAAAATTGGACCGTTGCACGCTGCGCTGAATCGAAACAGGCTGGTGATGGACCCCTTCCATGTTGCTCTCGCCGGCAACTTTCCGGCGGCGCCACCCGCTGCGATCGGTCGATTGACGAAACTTCGCGCCCCTGGCGACTCCAGTGGCGAGGCCAGCCTTACTTTAATCCACGATTTTGCGTCGCACTCCGGCGGCATCGGCGTTCAGGGTCATGTTGATAACGCGGAAGAGTTTTTGAAGATCGCCGCTGCCTTCGGACACACATTCAATCATGGCTGGGATCTCACCGGCCCTGCGCGTGTCGACATGCGCCGCCAATGGAGTTCGGCCTCGTCCGGTGCCTGGAGTGGCGCTGCGGAAGTGACTGACGCGCAACTCGCCGCCGCTGGCTTAAATCAGCCCGTGCGACTTCAAAAAGCGCGGCTCGAATGGAAAAACGGGAATAGGGTCGCGCAGATTGGTCAAGTCGAAGGCTTTGGCGCCACTTGGTCCGGCAACATCACCGAGATAAAATCACCCGATCCTGAGCGGCAGGGCGTCTGGAACGTTCAACTTCACGCCGATCACTTGGATGCCACCGAACTGGACCGCTGGGTCGGCCCGCGCGCTCGCCCTGGTTGGGTGCAACGCTTGTTGCCCTCATTATTCAGCGGTAAAGCGCAAACGGTTCCCGCCAGCGAATTGGTGCGCCGTTTGAACGTCGTCGGCAGTGTGCAAATAGACGAGTTCGCCATCGAGAAACTAAAACTTCAGCAACTGCGTCTACAAGGTTCATTGCATGACTTGCAGCTCAATGTAACCGATGGCCGCGCCCAATGGGCGGGCGGCGCAATTCGCGCCACCGTGCTTGCAAAATTTCTCCCTCGCCCTACGTATGACGTGCATGCGCAGTTGGATGGCGTGAATCTAACTCAACTGCCCATTGATGCGTTGGTGGCCGATCGCTTGGCGGGCCTTGCTTCGGGCACCGTACACCTCAAGGCTATCGGCGTAGGCCGTGATGAACTGCTGCAAAAACTCACCGGTTCTGGCAAAGTTCGTTTGAACAATCTTGAATTTCGTGGCTGGGATGTAAATGCCAGCGTGGCGGATGGTGAAGCCCACCCGGGAATTTCAAATTGGCCGTCAGGCGTTGGAACATTTACCGTTCGCGACCGCAATGTCTTTTTAGAAGATGTTCGCTTGGATGGTGGTACGCAGTTTACTTTAATCGACGGAACAGTTAGTTTCGACCGCGAAGCCGATCTTGCTGTCGAAACCAGCGCCGGAAGGCGCGCCGTTCGCAACACCAACGGGCCCGGTCAGGTGCTAAAGATTGTTGGGCCTCTGGATGGGCCGCGCGTCACACGAGAAAAAATCGCCCCACGTCAACCGGCGGACTGAATTCGTTGAAAAGCGAAATGTATCAGCGAGAAAAATCCGGCAGTAGAAATAACTTCGGCCAGGAGCCCCATCAATGATTCGAAAAGTACCGATTGCGCTCGTAATTTTCCTATTTTGCGTGCCGCGTACTCCTGCGCAATCGTCCTTCACCCTCGAACAGGTGCTGAGTACTCCATTTCCCGCCGATTTAACGGCCTCCAAAACCGGCGGCCGCCTGGCCTGGACCCTCGATCAACAGGGCCGCAGGAATATCTGGGTCGCCGAAGCTCCCGGATTTCGTGTTCGCCAACTGACTAAATATGACGCTGACGAAGGTCAGCCGCTGTCTGACCTCCATTTTTCTTCGGATGGCAACACGCTGGTATTCGTGCGGGGAGAGGGAAAAAACACCACTGGCCAGTCTCCTAATCCCACCAGCAACACTGCGGGCTTCGAGCAATCCGTGTGGTCCATCGCCTGGTCCGGTGGTGAGCCCAAAAAAATCGACGCTGGCGATTCGCCGGCGATTTCCGCCTCGGGTGTCGTTGCCTACATCAAAGACCATCAGGTATGGCTGGCCAAACTCGACGCATCCGACAAGCCGCTTCAAATTGTCGTGCGCGGTAAGAACGCAGACCCGCAGTGGTCGCCAGACGGCACAAAGCTTGCCTTTGTTTCGGGCCGCACCGATCACGCTTTCATTGCCGTGTATGACTCGTCAAATAAATCGCTGCGTTATTTGTCTCCCTCTGTGGATTCCGACCAGGCCCCTCGCTGGTCCCCCGACGGCAAATTCATCGCGTTCATTCGCCGTCCGGCCGCGCCACGCGATAAACCCGAAGGGTTTTTTATCGCGCCAGATGTGCCGGAGCCGTGGGCCATCTGGATTGCCGATGTTTCCAGTGGTTCCATCCATGAAATCTGGCACAGCGGAAAAGAGCTAACCGACTCCTACCCCGAAATGGCCGCAGATACCGGCGGCGGTGTGCTTAATTGGGCCGCTGATCAGCGCCTCATTATCGCCAGCACAAAAGACGGCTGGCAGCATTTGTATGCGCTACCAGCTGATGGAAAAAAGGAAAATCCTGTTCTTCTCACGCCCGGAAATTGCGAAGTGGAGCAATGGGCTTTCTCCCCCGATAAGCGAACCATTGTGTTCAACTCGAATTGTGGCAGTGCCAAAGAAGATATCGATCGCCGCCATCTTTCGCGCGTAGATGCCGCCGGCGGTGGCGAGCCCATCCAAATCACCACCGGCGAAAGCATTGAATGGAATCCCGTCGTTCTCAGCGACGGAAAATCTATCGCCTATCTGGGCTCTGACGCCAAACATCCGGGGCGTCCATTTGTTTCAACACTTGCGTTTGATTTTTCGCCGCGTTGGCTCGATTCCGGTACCTGGCCGGCTGACTTTCCCGCCGACCGCCTTGTCACTCCGCAGCAAACAATTTTTCGTTCCGGTGACGGTCTCGAGCTGCACGCTCAATTATTTTTGCCTCCCAATATCAAACCCGGCGAAAAGCGTCCGGCCCTGATTTTTCTTCACGGTGGCCCCATCCGCCAAATGTTGCTGGGCTGGCACTACATGTTCTACTACTCAAATTGCTACGCCATGAATCAGTACTTGGCCAGTCGCGGCTACATCGTACTGTCCCTCAATTACCGTAGCGGCATCGGCTACGGCCACTCATTTTTTGAAGCTCCTGGGCGCGCCGGACGTGGCGCTTCGGAATATCAGGACGTCGTGGCCGCTGGAAAATTTCTGGCGGCGCGCAATGACGTCGATGCCAAACACATCGGCCTATGGGGCGGGAGTTACGGCGGTTATCTCACCGCGCTCGGCCTCGGCCGCAATTCCGATCTGTTCGCCGCCGGCGTGGACCTGCACGGCGTGCACGACTGGCCCACCGACAACTGGGACGGAAAAAACATTCCGGCCGAACTCACCAAGCTGGCTCACACCTCCTCGCCGGTCACCGCCGTCGATACCTGGCGCTCGCCGGTGCTGTTTATTCACGGCGATGATGATCGCAACGTGATCTTCACCCAGACCGTGGACTTGATCGCGCGTTTACGCGCCAAAAACGTGGAAATCGAGCAGCTGATTTTCCCCGACGAAGTCCACGATTTTCTTTTGCACCGCGATTGGTTGGCCGCCTACCACGCTGCCAGCGATTTCTTTGACCGCCATTTCGGCGCTCCCTGGAAGTGATCTCTGATAATTAAAATCTCAAAAATCGTATATTCGAATCCCCGCATCATTTGTTTTCTGCTGATGCTGGCAGCGTTATTCATCGCTACTCAGATTCATCCCGGCATTGTTCAGCCCCGCGTCGCCGCCGCTCCAATCGCACGCACCACCCTGTTTCCCAAGCTGCACGCTGGCCAGACCTTCACCTACTACATCCAATATCGTTCCAAAAAGAACGTCAAGACTGAAAGTCGCGTCGTAACGCCCACCGGGCCGCAGGACGCCGAGTCAGACGCTCAGTGGCTCCTGCGCGTGGAAATTTTAGATGTCCACCCGCAGGGCGAGCGCGCCGCGATTCATGCCCGCTCCCGGTTCCAAAGCGTAGCTTCCGCAATGGCCCAGAATAATACCGGCGCCACACAAACCTCCTCCGGTTCGGCAGCCCCGAGTCTCGAATCGAAACCGGTCGACTTCACCATTCTCCCCGACGGCCGAGTCGATTCCGTCACCGGTCTGGCCGACCTCTTTCCCGACCAGCGTCAAGTTTGGCAAGTCTGGCTGCGGCAATTCGCCATTGCCGGTGTTTTTCCTCGCGACGGCGTCAAACCCGGCCAGTCGTGGAAATCCAGCGAACCTGAACAAGCTCCATCCCCCATCGTAAAACTCGAGTGGGAAAAACAGGCCACCTACGTTCGTGATGAGCCTTGCAGCGCGATTCAATTTTCGGAAACGGGTATCGTCACTCCCAAAAATTCTCCGACCCAATCCTGCGCGGTGGTCCTGACCAGCGCAATCTTGAAACAGAAATCTTCGCCGAAGGACACCACCCCCGGCGACTTCCGGCTTCATGATCTTCGGACCACCGGCAACGCATCAGGAAAGAATGAAACCATCTCGTACATCTCTTTGCAGTCTGGTCTCATCGTGCGCGTCACCGAAGACGCCCACCAATTCATGGATGTGCTCGTAGCCAAGGCCGACGCATCCAATCAGATTCATTACAACGTGGAAGCTACCGGCCACACCGAAGTCCTGCTGGTCGCGGACGCGCCGGCATCAAAACCCTGAATCGTGAGGACATCATGGCTGTGACTCGGTCAACGATCAGCTCGAAAGTCCCTTTCTGAAAAGGTTTGCGTGATCGCGTATAATGAAGGATTCGGCAGGCACCTGAAAAATTAACGGTGTACGCAGGGTGACCGCATTTAAGTCGACCGCACTAAGGAACCCCGCAAATGAAGTTTAAATTACACAGCAATTATCAGCCGCGCGGCGACCAGCCTGAAGCTATCGACCAGCTCTATCGCGGCCTCGAAGCCGGCGAAAAAGAACAAGTCTTGCTCGGCGTCACCGGCTCCGGCAAAACCTTCACCATGGCCAAGCTCATCGAAGCCGCAAATCGGCCCGCCCTGGTCTTGGCGCACAATAAAACCCTCGCGGCCCAGCTCTACCACGAATTCAAAAGTTTTTTTCCCGAAAACGCCGTCGAATATTTCGTAAGCTATTACGATTTTTATCAGCCGGAAGCTTACGTGCCTTCCGCCGACATTTACATCGATAAAGAAGCCACCATCAACGACGAATTGGATAAGTTGCGCATGAGCGCCACGCGCTCGCTCTTCGAACGCACCGACGTGATCGTGGTGGCCTCCGTCTCCTGCATCTACGGTATCGGTTCGCCGGAAGCCTATTACGGCCAGATCGTCATGCTTGAAAAGGGCCAGCAAATCTCTCGGGAAGCCATGTTGCACCGCTTCGTCGATATTCAGTACGAGCGCTCCGAAGATCTTCGTCGCGGCACCTTTCGCGTGCGCGGCGACACCATTGAAATCTATCCGCCTTATCAGGACCAGGGCTATCGCATCGAAATGTGGGGCCAGCAGATCGAAGCGCTGCGCCAGATCGATCCTCTAACCGGCGAGATTCGTGCCGGCCAGGAAGATTTATCCCGCGTCTCCATCTATCCCAAAACCCATTACGTCGTGCCCCAGGACCAGAAAGAGCGCGCCATTCAGAGTATTTACGCCGAGCTCGATTGGTGGAAAAAAGAATTGGAGAAACAGGGGAAATTTGTAGAAGCTCAGCGCGTCACGCAACGCACGCTGTTCGATATCGAAATGATGCGCACCGTCGGCTATTGCCACGGCATCGAAAATTATTCCCGTCATTTGAGCGGCCGCTTGCCCGGAGAAGCTCCGCCAACGCTGCTCGATTACGTTCCGCAAGATTTTCTGATGTTCATCGATGAATCGCACCAAACGGTCAGCCAGGTGCGTGGCATGTTCAAGGGCGACCGCGCGCGCAAACAAACACTGGTGGACTATGGATTCCGCATGCCCAGCGCGCTCGATAATCGCCCGCTCACCTTTGAAGAATTCGAGCATCGTCTCAACCAGGTCGTCTATGTGTCTGCCACGCCCGGCCCCTATGAACTCACTAAATCCGGCGGCGTGGTCGTTGAGCAGGTAATCCGTCCCACCGGCTTGGTCGATCCCCAGATCGAGGTGCGCCCGGTAAAAGGTCAGGTCGATGACCTGCTGGAAGAAATTCGTATTCGCGCCGAGCGCAACGAGCGTGTACTCGTCACCACACTAACGAAACGCATGGCGGAAGACTTGTCCGAATATTTCGCCGAGATCGGTGTACGCTGCCGTTACCTGCACGCTGAGGTGGAAACGCTTGACCGCATCCGCATCCTTCGCGATTTGCGCCGCGGCGAGTTTGACGTTTTGATCGGGATCAACCTGTTGCGCGAGGGCCTCGATCTTCCTGAAGTTTCGCTGGTGGCTATTCTGGACGCCGACAAGGAAGGATATCTGCGCAGCGCCACGTCCCTGATTCAAACCATCGGTCGCTGCGCCCGTCATATCGAGGGACGCGCCATTTTATACGCCGACCGCCGCACCGGCTCCATGGAGCAAGCCATCAGTGAGACGAATCGCCGTCGCGAAAAGCAGGTCGCCTACAACGAAGAAAATAACATCACCCCCATGTCCATTATCAAATCCGTGGATATGGATCTGGCGCGAATCGTCGAAGCCGACTACGTAACCATCCCGCTCGATGATGTGGTCCTAGACGCCGCTACCGCCAACATCAAAACCGGCGATCAGCTTGCAGAAATGCTTAAGCAACTGGAAATTCAAATGCGCGAAGCGGCTAAGAAATTTGAATTTGAGAAGGCTGCACAATTACGCGACCGCATCCGCAGCCTGAGGCAGAAAGACCTCGCGGGCTTAATTACTATTGAACTGCCCGCTCCAGCCGAACAGGGCAGCTAACCCAAAATCCTGCGCACTCCATCATCACACCGCGCCGCGCTTGAGTGCCTCCAGCGGATAAAACGTCCCACGCCATATAATTCCGCCCTGCTTCAGCGTATACACCGTCGATCGCAGCAGCATGTAGCTGAATATCACCGCGCCAAACGGCACCGTAAAACAATACAGCGGCGACACGCGCATCACCATATCCACGCCCGCATGGAAACACAGCACCACCAACACGCAAATCCCTGCAAGAATCCTCACCCAGCCATGACCAAAAATCAGCCCCGCGAACGGGAGCACGTTCATTAGAAATAGCCCAAGAATAGAGATCGCCACTCGCGTAACACTGAAACCCGACCCCGCGAAAAAGTTTTTTGTTACGCCATTGATCAGGTTGCGCGCCCCCGCATGCCACCGCACCACCACGGAATCCTGCGCCACCGCCACGGCAGACCGAAACCCAGCCTGCTTCACAATTTTTCCCAGTTTCATATCGTCGAGCACTTCCATCGCCAATCGCCGGTGCGTCCCGGCCGTCTTATAAGCCGAGCGCTTCAACAATTGAAACGCGCCCACACCCACGTAAGCACCCGATTTCGGGTTGATCACCTCGTTTGGCGCTGTCGCCATATGAAATGCCATTCCAAAGAACGTCACCACCACCTTTTCCCAGAAGCCCACCATTTCCACATCCCCAAATAACGTCAAGTGATCAAGCTTGCGCTCGGTAGCCATCGTCATCGCCCGTCGCAGCACATCACTTTTAAAGCGCACATCCGCGTCCGTAAATAAAAGCCATTCGCCACTGGATGCTTCATAAGCCTGCTGCAATGCATGCGGTTTGCCCAGCCAACCCGCGGGAAGCTCAGCCACATGGATCGCCCGAAATCTCGGATGTGACGCCGCGAACTCGTCCAGGATCCGTCCGCTGGCATCTTCCGAGCGATCGTCCACTCCAATTATTTCCAGTTCCGGATAATCCAGTTGGGCAAGCGTGGCCAGCGCGCCGGGAAGTTTTTCTTCCTCATCGCGCGCTGCGAAAAGCAGGGAAATGCAGGGAACATTGGTTCCGGTGATCGGTGGGAAATCTTTAATCCAAGGGAGCTTTAAAGCGCCGTACGCGATGCGCAAGCCAAGAATGATCCAGATGAAAGCAGTGCTTCCAAAAATTACCAGCGCAAACGCGTGCATGAATTGGTGTCGGACGCGGCCCTCAGGTTATCCTAGCATGACATGTGTGGCGCTTTGGCGATGATAGGTGCAGGACGCGTCGGTCGCGCGCTAGGACGGCGGCTGCATGAACTGGATTGGAAAATCGGCGCGGTCATCACACGAAGTGAGGCCTCCGCGCGCAAGGCGGTGCGCTTCATCGGCGCCGGAAAAGCACGCGCGACGCTCTCACGTGAGGTTCTGGCCTCGCGGCTGATCCTGATCTCCACTCCGGATGATGCGATCGTAAAAATTTCTGAAGAGTTGGCGCGCATTGGCGCGGAAGAATTGCGCGGCAAAGTCGTCTTGCACACCAGCGGCGCTTTGAACTCCAACGCGCTTAAAGCTGTCCGTGAGCACGGAGCGGCCGTGGGTTCGATGCACCCGTTGCAATCCTTTAGCGGAGTCGCGATCCCCCCGCTCGAGGGCAAAGTTTTTGCCATCGAAGGCGACCCTGCAGCTATTCGTCTCGCGCGGCAAATCGTGCGCGCTCTTGGCGGCTTGCCCGTGCAAATTGCCGGCGGCAGCAAGGCCCTGTATCACGCCGCTGCGGCGTTCGCCGCGGGACATGTGCTGGCCATCGAAGAATCAGCAACGCGGCTGTTGATGTTAGCCGGAATGAAGCGCGGTGAAGCTGTTCGCGCTCTTTTGCAGTTGACGCGCCAGGTGCTCGAGAATTTCGAGCGGCTTGGCCCGCGCGCCGCGTGGACCGGCCCTTTAGCTCGCGGTGACTATGGCGTCGTGGCAGCGCACCTGGCTGCCATGAAACGTTTACCGCGCGAATTCTCCAACGCCTACGCGGCGTTAAACGGCCTCGCCACTTTAGTTTTGTCGCCCGGCTCGGCCGGAAACTTGACCGCGCTGAATGGCGATTCGAGAAATAAAATCAGTCTTGTCAAACCCCTTGTAAGACATCGTTCCGCAGGAGGAAAAGTTTGAAGCAGCCGCAAATCACAATAGAACACACTACGCTACCAAACGGATTGAGAGTCGTAATCGCCCCGGACTCCACCGCTCCTGTAGTTACCGTCGGCGTCTACTACAAAATTGGATTTCGCCTCGAGCCTCGGGGCCGCAGCGGTTTCGCCCATTTGTTCGAGCACATGATGTTTCAAGGTTCCGCCAACGCGCCCAAGATGCAGCACATCAAGCTCATTAATTCCAGTGGCGGCGTTCTCAATGGATCCACGCACTACGACGTTACCAATTATTACGAAGCCGTCCCCTCCAATGCCCTCGAACGCGTGCTCTGGCTGGAGGCCGACCGCATGCGCGCCTTGAAAGTTGACGACGAAAATCTGCGCAACCAGCGCGACGTCGTAAAAGAAGAAGTGCGCGTCAACGTAATGAATCAGCCCTATGGCGGGTTTCCGTGGCTGGATCTTCCTCCCGTGGCTTTTCGCAATTGGGCTAATTCACACAACTTTTATGGCGATTTTGCCGATCTTGATGCTGCCAGTCTCGCAGACGTGCAATCCTTCTTCAAAACGTATTACGTGCCCAACAACGCCGTTCTCTTAATCCTAGGCGATGTGCAGCCCGGCGAAGGAATCGCGTTCGCGAAAAAATACTTCGCTGATATTCCCGCCGGACCGCCTCCACCTTTCGCCGATCCCACCGAGCCGGAACAAAAAGAAGAGCGTCGCGGCGAAGTGGAAGAAAAATTCGGCACGCTGCCGGCCATGGCCATTGGCTATCCCATTCCCGCGCGCCGTACTCGCGATTGGTGCGCCATGACTTTATTGGATATGGCGCTGCACGGTGGCCGCGCAGGACGCCTCCATCGAGAGCTCGTGCTCGAAAAACAAATCGCCGTGGAGGCCGACGGTGGTATCGACGACATCTTCGGCTACAACGGCCCCTCGCAAATGGTTACGCGCATTCTGCACAAGCCCGAATTTTCCAGCGAAGTCACTCTCGCCGCTTTCGATGCCGTCATCCGCGAGATCCAGCAAAATGGCATCAGCGAAGACGAGTTGCAGCAGCTGAAAGTAAAATGGCGCTCCGATTATTACTCCACTCTCGAAGGCGGCCGCGGCGGCCATATGCCCCGCTACGGCCTCATGCATCTGCTCGCGTGTTTCACTTTGTTCGATGGAGAGCCGCAACTCGTGAATACCATTCTCGATGGTTTCCAGGCTGTCACTCGTGACGATGTTCTGGCCGCCGCGAAAAAATATCTGCGCAACGACAAACGCGCCATCGTCTTCCGCAAGCCGGTCAGCGCAGCCGCAAAGGAGGCCGCCTGATGGTCGCGCGTCCCGCCGTTGAAGAAGCAGTTGCCATCGGCATTCCCGCGCTCTCCGCGGAACGCGCCGTAACTTGGCCCAAGCAGACAAAGACGCGCCTTTCGAATGGCCTGGAACTCGTTCTCGCCGAGGCCCACTCCATTCCCAAATTTCACGGCCAGCTTTTCTTTCGCTCCGGGAACGCCGCTGCTCTCAGTCGTGGTCCGGCCCTCGCGGACATGACCGCTACCGTCGTGCGCACCGGAACCGCAAAACGTGCCAGCCGACAGATCGAAGAAGATCTTCGCCGCATCGGCGCCGATCTCTCCACTAGCGCTGGGCAGGATAACAGCGCCATTGCCTTTGCCGGACTATCTGAATATTCCGAACAACTTCTCGGCATGGTGAATGAGTTGGCCCGCGAGGCCAGCTTTCCAGCGCCGGAATTTGAACGCGAACGCCGTCAGAAACTCGAAGAAGTAAAGCTGGAGCGTACTTCGCCCGGCTTTCTCGCCAGCGAGCGCCTTCGCAAAGTTTTATTTGGCGCTCATCCGTACGGCCAGGTTTCCGCATCCGAAGCGCAAGTCGCCGCCTACACCCGCGAAGACTTAATCGGCGTTTACCGCGATTCTTACACCCCAGAAAATGCGCTGCTGCTGATGGTCGGCGATTTCGACTCGCAAGCCATGGTGAAATCCGCCGAAAAAGTTTTTGGCACATGGACAGGGAAGAATCCGGAAGCAAAACCCGCTGCCGCCCCGCCGCATCCACACGGCCGCCGCGTCTACCTTGTTCACGTCCCCGGCGCCGTGCAAACCCAGATCGTCGCGGGCTGCGCCGCCATCACCCGCACACATCCGGATTGGATCAAACTCGGCCTGACCAACAGTCTGTACGGTGGCGCATTCAATTCGCGCCTGGTCATGAATATTCGCGAAGACAAGGGCTACACTTACAGCCCGCGCAGCGCTGTTCACCCGCTGCACGAGCACGGTTATTTCTCCGTTTCCGCGGCCGTACGGAACGACGTCGTCGCCGCCTCCCTCACTGAAATTTTTTACGAAATGGATAAATTGCGTTCGCTACCGGTGCCCGTCCCCGAGCTAGCCGATGCGCAAAATTACTTGACCGGAGTATTTTCCATGGGTCTGGCCACGCAGGAAGGCCTGCTCAGCCAGCTAGCCACCGTCGCGCTGAATGAATTGCCCAATGATTATCTGGAGACCTACCGCGCCAAAGTCCGCGCGCTCACTCCCGAAGATTTGCTCAACAACGCGCGCCAATATCTCGACTCCGCGAACATGCAAATTGTAGTTGTCGGCGACCGCGCCCAAATCGAATCCCAAGCCCGCCTCTTCGGCGACCTGGAAATCTACGACGCCCAAGGCTCCCTCCTAACATAATCAACAAAAGCGCGCAGGGTGCCCCACCCTCGGCGTTTTTGGAGGGTGGGTCTTGTAACGTGGAATCGTCGCTAATGCGATCCGCGTA
>DATHGV010000136.1:0-10461 GCA_035490135.1 Candidatus Methylomirabilota bacterium | reverse complement strand
CCAAAGATCGCAGTGGCCTACACTCGGATCGCCACGATCGCCACCGACGATCACCATACTCTTCAGGAATTCCGTGCGTCGGTCGGTGCCCAGTGGCCCTTCCTGTCCGACCCTGAGCGAAAAGTTCAGAAGGACCTCGACATCCAGGAGTATACCGACCCCGAACACAATCCGATGATTCCGCACACGCTCGTGCTCAAGCCGGGCCTCGTGATTTACAGCATCTATAATGGCTACTGGTTTTGGGGCCGCCCGTCGGTCGCAGATCTCTGGAATGATCTGCGCACGGTGACGAGCGAAATCCGTCCCGACTGGAACCTGAGCGCGCCTGGACTCCGCGAGGCATGGAATGCGGGTGACCTCTCGCGCTTCCACGGGTGGAACAAGCGGGCCAGTACGGAAGTTACCTCGTTTGCACGGAAGAAATAGCACAGCCCCAACTGCGATCTCGTTGCCCTGGATCAAGGGATTGAAGTTCATTTATCTGACCAATAGAGAATACTTGTGGCAGGCCTCAAGGGTGTATCTTCGACAGGAGGAACTTATGGATCACAATGAGTCAGTGCGGAAATTCGAACATTTAATGTTGAAACAGGCCGACCACGCGCGCGAAGCCGCAATTGAGCTTGAGGCTTTAGTTTCGCAGATGCCGAGTGAGAAATCTCGGCAACTCGCGGAGCTACAAGTACGGGCGAGCCACAAACAAGCCAAGGAGTTTCGCGAACTCGCACAGAAAGTCCACGAAAGCTAGGAGCAGAGGCGGTCCTGCGGTTTCTTTAAGATCAGACAACGGGCGCCGGAATGTGGGTTTTTGTTGAGGTGACCCCTCAAGACGGCACAAATTATTGTGGCACGCTTGGGTCAACGAAATCCAGGGCGATCGCTCATGCACGCTACCTAGAACCGTGCGCAGCATTAGTCTTGGCGAAGTGTCTGTGCCGGGTCGATGGACATCTATTTATCTGAAGGCGCTCGCCCAGGGGCGCCCTTGCCTTTTTCCCTGACTTTGCGATGTACAAGTCGTTAACGATTCCAGTAATCCTGCTAACGCGAAACTGAGCAAGAATCGGCGCAGACTGCAGACAGGCTTCAGCAACTAGAGTGGAGAAACGGCCGCGAATCGGCCAATTTTCTGGAAGCGCCGACCTGCGAACTCGTTAGAAGATAGATTGCCGCAAGCAGGAGCAAAGGCGAACTGTACACACCTGGCATCCAACGGTGAAAATAGACAGAACTGCCGATGTGAAGAGTGGCATTCAGCAGTCCCACGACGATGCCCAAAGGCCGAGAAAGGGGTCGCAGCCAAGGATTGTCACGAAAAGCTAAAGGCGAAAGGCAAAGCAGCAAGAAAATGCCTGCTATCAATAGAGTGAGCCAAATCCTGAAGCTAAACGTCGGCAGTGGTAGAAATGGCAATTGAGCCCGAATGGCGCGTATGGTCGAATTATAAGTTGACAAGAAATCGTGCATCGCCTCATCCGTGACATGGACCGCGATGGCAAGCGCAAACGTAACCCACGCTATTCCGAAACGCCGATTCGATGTGACATATTCCATTCTTGCCTAGTCGAGCGGATCTTTGCCCTCGTCCTGCGTCTCGTCCCTCGTCGAGCAATAACCTACGGTTTATCTGTTTGCACTTTCTTCCACCACTGCTCTGGATCAGTGATTGGTAGCGAGGAGTGTTGGTGGACAATCAGCCAGCCCGATTCTCGTCGCTCCAGTACCGCCGTGAGCCGCCATTCCGCTTCATATTTGGGAGTGTTGTGCGAATCCACTCGGTGGGCATGCACGATGCCCGCTATCCAAGCAAAGTCGCATCCGGCTTTCAAATGAAGATCGCGGACCTCCGTGTGCCAAGTTTCTCCAGATTGGCGTGCGGATTTGGTTTCGCGAGTGCGCTCAGCTGCGCGGTCTTGCCGCTGGAAAACCCACGACTCGCCCGGGAAGGAATACTCGTCGCTTGAGTAAAATGAGAGGAAACGGTCGTCCTGCTGTGAACGTAGGTCCATGATTCTCTGAATGATTTCGCGGACTTGTCGTTCAGATTCCTTAACATCGCAGGTTCGCGATTGAGCGCTCGCCATTGTTGAGGCGAAGCAAAACATCAGCAGTAGTCTTGTCATATGCTCCCCTTTCCCACTCCGATCCCCCGCAAATTAAATCGGGAAATTTCTCTCGCTAATGCCTCGGCCGAAATGCGGTTTTCCATGGGAGACTCCAACCACTGGTACACAGATTCGAGCACTGCTCCCACCCAGCAGCTTGCGACCACTTTTGGATCTAGCTTCGGAATAGAACTAGAAATGTGAGTTAGGGCTTGTTCGACGCTCCTGCAATGGCTGGCAATGATAGAGCGACGAATCTTGGCCAATGTTGTGCTCAACCCCGAGGACTCAACGATCAAGATGCGTGCCTCATCTGGATGTTCGGACAAGTACAAAATGAATGTTTCAACGGCCACCTTCATCTGAGAAATGGTGTCCCCAGGGGCGCTGCCCATTGCCTCGTTCAGCACGGCAGCGATTCGCTGTGCGATGGCTTCCAGAGCGCAAGCAAAGATGTCGTCCTTATTATGAAAATAGAAGTAAAAAGCGCCTGTGGAACTCCCTGATTCGCGCACGATCCTGGGTACGGTCGCGGCGTGATAGCCAAGCTTGCCGAACAAACGTATGGCTATCTGCAACAGCTTTGCTCGATGAGCTTCCTTTCGTTTTGCAACCTTAGGGGTGGTGCGGTACGCCACGGAGTGCTTCCTCCAGTCCTTCAGAATAGCTGGGGTAGCGCGGCTGGAACCCCAGTTCGTGTTTTAGACGAGTATTAGAAAGGCCTTGGGTGTGGTAATAAGTCGTACTGCCTGCCGTGTCAGTATCGGTTCGCGTCCAATGGCTCGGCAAGCCAGCGTGCCGCACGCGGCATAGAGGTGAATCAACGTTTCGGGAAGAAATACTGGGGGCCGCGCTCCTAGAAGCCGAGCGACTCGAACTAAGAAATCGAGCCAAGAAACTCAGCGGAACGTCTCCTCTCCCGGGCCACGGACAGAAGCCTCGTTTCAACCGTGCTCTCAATTCAGTGATCAGCCGGCCATCATGCCCATAGACTTCCCCGATTCGGAGAATGACCACGCGGCAGTTGGAATTGCATTTGATCTTTTCCAGTAGAAGGCGCTCCACCATACGCTTGATGCAGCCGTACGGAATCACCGGCTGGGTGGGTGTTTCCTCCATCGCTATGCCGCAAACGTCGCCGTACACTTCGGCAGCACTGGCAAAGACCCAATTCTTGATTCCAGCCTCAAGGCCGCAACGAATAACGTTGCGTACCATCTGCAGATCTACACGTTGTAGCTTATGGTCATCGGCGCCGGCATAAGTCCCAGCAAGATGAAAAATCCAATCTACTGACGGCAGTTTACTCAACGGGAGTCTCAGGTCTTGTTTGATCACGTTTCGAACATCATCAAGCTGAGACTTCCGAACTATAGGCGTAACGCCATACCCAGCACTGTTCGCTGCGCACACTACGCGCCGTCCAATGAACCCGCCAGCGCCGGTGACTAGAGCGGAAGTCACTATTGCACCTTATAAGACCGCAGGATGCTTACGCGCACCGTCTTCTCCCAATTTCCCATTTCCTTCATCAATGATGCAAAGCGCTCCGGACCAAGACGGCGCAACAGCACTTCGTAGTGGGGAGGAATTCGTCGCGTGTCCAAGGTCCTAAAACTCTCGAGCTCGAAGAGAAGAATGAAATCGATATCCTGAGCGGGAAGTGGGGTCTCCAGATAAGAGAAGTTGGAGAACGCATCGCCTTTCTGAATGGCTTCGCGGATTGCCGGCACGATGTCTTTCTCGAACGCCTCTCGCCACTGGTCCGCCGTTCCGGGCTTGCATTGGATCTCGACCATAATTACCGCCGTGGCGTTCAACGAAGCCATTTGTCTTATCGTGCGCTGTACCTCCGCGGGGGTTTGTGCAGCGATCACTCCGGGAAGAAGCAGAACCGAGCCCAGAAAAAGCAGGCAGAGGGCAATGATCCGGTTGCCGTCGAAGCTAGACTTGTCGTCAATCATCGTTAATCTCCTGACTACAAGAATAGAATGACATGTCATTCTATTCTTGGAAAGAGGAAAATTAGCACAATTACCGGTCCGGTTCATGTCGACCGGGAGAGTAACGCCCGTCATCGACAAGCGTTACAGGTTGAGTGAGCTGCCTGAGGCTTTCCGGTATGCGGCAGAAGGGCACTCTCGTGGAAAGCTGATAGTAATTCCGGACATTTAGAACCAGGCGTCACGAGGTCTTTCCATTGAGAAGTTCGCGATTGTGGTCGGATTACAGGCAAACAGGAAAATTGCTCCGACACTCGAAATTCGCTGGTCTGTGCGAGGACAAGGAGGCACGAACCGTGGGCAAAGAACAAGCAGGTGAGAGTTGAGGATACTTGAGCCGGTCGGGGATACCCGTTGGGCGAATTGGGCTATAAAAGTCTGGCACCAATTCGCCCGTTACTCGTCGCGTAAACCTGTGCTGAGAGAGGTTTTAAAAATGGTTGCGGGGGTCAGATTTGAACTGACGACCTTCGGGTTATGAGTCGACGATCAGACTCTAAGTCCCATTGATTCGGTTGCCCTTATAGCAATGAGACACCCGAAATCGTCGCAAAAAGGCCAAGTTTTGGACCCTTGTTGGACCCTCGTGGTGAGGTGACCCCCTAAACTGGCACAAATTATTGTGGCACGCTTGGGTCAACGAAATCCAGGGCGATCGCTCATGCACGCTACCTAGAACCCCCTTTTCTGGATAACTTCCTGTTTGCCGATTATTACCGGCCAATATTCTGAATCACACCCCTAAAAGCTGCAGGAGAGAAGGGTTATTCTCTTTCAGGTGGATTTTTGTTTCAGGAGGAAGGAGCTCCGCTTCCGGCTCAGATCTTGGCAGGTCAAGCCGGGGCAGAGCTCCAACGAAGTACGATTCTGTTTATCCCACTTTCCACGCCGCCGGACAAGCTCGAAACGGATTGGGCCGCGAGTTGCGCTGAGATCATTCTGCGGCGATGCCCCGCTTGCGAACACGATTCGATCATCGGCCACGGACGCCGCCGCAAGCAGGCGCACGATGAGCATCACGACTGGATTGGCATCCGTCGTGGTCGCTGCCCCGGTTGCGGGAAAACCTTCACCTTCCTGCCGCTACTTTCTCCTCCTTACACGCACTACAGTTTGCTGGCGCGCTGTCAGTCGCTGCGACGGCGCTTTGCGGAGCATTGCTCCTGGGAAGAGGCAATGCCTACGCTCAAAGATCCGAATCGCGTGCCCGATCCTTCCACACTTCGCCGCTGGGCCCACGGACTGGACCGCTCCCAACCGGCTCTTTCCTTTCTCCACCAAACGCTCACCCGCATGGCTCACTGGTTGGCGCGTGGTGATCCGAACGATCAGGAAGCTGGGCCTTGGTCTTGGCTGACTCCGGTTCTGCAAATTCTTTGGCCCTTGCGGCTCTGAGAAATTTTCTCCTGCCCACCATCCTTGCCTGGGAATGCTGGTCGTCTTTTCCTACCTTCGCATCCAGAGGGAAAACTGCGCCGTGGGCGAGGATGTCGAAAAACTGAAACAACGTCTGCCGCTGCTCGATTATCTGCGGCAGCAGAGTTGGACCGCCCGACCTATCGCTCTCGGTCCGGAGTTCGTTGGACTCTGTCCGCTGCATCCGGAAACTCGACCTTCGTTCTATGTCAACGCCAGCAAGAATCTCTTTTACTGTCACGGTTGCGGACAGGGCGGCGATCTCCTTCGCTTTGTGCAGTTGTCCCGTCATCTGTCCTTTCGCCAAAGTCTCGTTTACCTCGAGCAGCAAAGCACTGTTCCAGCCGACTCTGCCGCCGTGCTCGAGCGAACCGCGACTTTCTATCAACAGCAACTCGATCGCTACGCCGAGGCACTGCGCTATCTGGAGCAACGAGGACTGCGCGATCCTGCTCTGATCAAAGAACTGCGGATCGGCTATGCTCCCGGCGGGAGCTTGCGCCGTCATCTCGTGGCGCAAGGGTATTCTTGCGAGCTCCTAAAACGTCTCGGCCTTCTCAACGCACAAGGCTGCGACGCTTTCTACCAACGCGTCATCTTTCCGTGCTGCCAAGGCGGACGCGTCGTCAACCTCTACGGCCGCAGTATCGCTGCCGCCTCCGCCCATCGATTCCTCCCCGGCTCCAAAGGTGGCTTGTATGCTTGGGAGCAGGTTCAGCAATGCCCCGAGGTGATTCTGGTCGAGGGGTTGTTCGACTATGCCGTGTTGTGGCAGGCGGGCTTTCGCCAGGTCACCTGTTCGTTGGGCACTCATCTCAACGCTGACCAGTTTCAACAGCTGTGCGACCGTCCGCGCACCGTTTATCTAACCTTCGATGTCGACGCCAACGGCAGTGGACAACAAGCCTCGCAGCAGCTAGCGCAGCGTCTGTGCGCGCAAGGCATCGCCGTTCGCCGCGTTCTCCTGCCCGATGGCCACGATCCGAACTCCTTTTTCGTCCAGGGCGGTGACTCAGGAAAGTTTCAATCTCTCCTGGAGGCTGCTCAGCCATGAAGTTCTGTGTGCACTACCAGCAGACTTCCCACAACACACAAAGTCCAGTTCGTGTCGTCGAGCAAACTACCGGCCGAGGAATCGGCTGGATCAATCGTTACCTGGATCGCGAATATGTACGCCGTCTGGCGAACACCACTCTGCGCATCTACGCTCACAACCTGCTGCACTTTGTTCGCTGGTGGGAGAGTGTTCATCACATCGGCGACGTTAGGGAAGGTGACCTTAGCGAGTCCACGCTCCTGGATTATGTGCGCTTTCAGTCCAGCCAAAAACCTCGGCCTTTTCCTTCCACCATCAATGACCGCGTGGCGGTCGCCGAGCGCGCCATCCGCAACGAGTTCCCCGATGCTCCCTGCCAGATCGCTCGCGGTTTTCATCAAGCTTTTTTGCGGCGAAGGCCGATGGGTCTTGGCCGGCGGCAAGTAGCGATGAGCCGGCTGCGAGTGAAAGTGCCCAAACGCAACATCGTGCCGCTCTCAGTGAATGAAGTAGCGCGCTTTTGGTCCAGTTTCCGGACTTCGCGCGACTTGGCCATCGTGGGCTTGATGCTCCTGCAAGGGCTGCGGTCCGCCGAAGTGTTGGCTTTGAATCGCGACGACGCGTTGCTTTCCGAAGCACTGCTTCGCGTTCGTGGCAAAGGCAATAAATTTCGCATGCTGCCGTTGGCGCCGGAAACTGTGCAACTGCTCGAACACTATCTGCGCCTGGAACGACCGAATCCCTGCTCTGCCGCGCTCTTCGTCTCACTCAAAGGACACGCGCGCGGAACGCGCATGACCGCTGCAGGATTGCGTTCCTTATTCCGTTACCATCGCCAGGGCACCGGCATCCAGCTCGCCAACCCTCATCGATTTCGACACACCTTTGCCTCGGACATGATCCGCGCCGGTATGAGTCTGCCCGCACTCATGCAGCTGATGGGTCACGCTGATATCCAAACTACGCTGCTCTACGTGCAAGTCACTCCACAAGACGTCTACCTTGAGTATGCACGTGCCGTGGCCCAGCACATTCGCCCCCTTCCGGTGACCTCCTCATGACCCGTGCGCGACGCCCTCCGCTTCAACATCCCCTAACTTCGGTCTTCGACCGCGCGGTCGATTCCCTCGGCGCTTCGCTCAGTCCCGACACGACTCGTCACTACCGTGGGACCGCCCGCAATTTCTTGAGCTATCTCGGCGCTGATCATCCTGAGGTGCAGCGCCTGAACCAATTGCGTCGTGAACCCCACATTCTCGGCTGGATGACTCGCCTGCGTTCGCAAGCACCGGCGCTCACGACCGCATCCTGTATCAACCTGCTTATCGCTCTGCGCGGCATCTTCAACGAGCTCGCTTGGACCGAACAGCTTTCTGAACTCGCCCATCTGATCCGCCGCGAGGACATTCCACGCCTCCCACAAAGACTTCCACGTCCGCTCACGGCAGAGCAGGATGAACTCCTGCAGCAGGAATTCATCCGCCGCAATGACCTGGGCGGCAATGCCTTTTTATTGATTCGCCACACCGGCATGCGCATCGGCGAATGTGCCGACCTGTGCTTCGACTGTCTTCGCTCTACCGGCCCGAATCAATGGGCGGTTCATGTGCCGCTCGGCAAACTCAAAACAGAACGTATGGTCCCCGTGGATTCCTTTGTGTGTGCACTCGTCCGACGCCTCCAATTCTTTCGTTCCCTTGATCCGCTGCCTGCCGATGGACGGCTCCTGGCCCGTCCGCGCACTAAAGAAGCACTCGTTCGTCAACTCCGCGATTACTTGCATCAGGTCTGCCACGCGCTCAGTTTTTCCACCCGCATCGTCCCGCACCAGTGTCGTCACACATATGCCACTGAGATGCTTCGAGCCGGTGTCGGCTTTCCCGCCGTGATGAAATTACTTGGTCACACCTCTCCCGAGATGACCATGCGCTATCTCGACGTGGCGCTGAATGACCTCCAGCGGGAATTCGAGCTGGCTCGCTCAAAACCCCGGCATCTCGTTCCGCAGCCGAAGACGCCGTTCACTTCCCGAGCAGGCCTCGATGGCCTGCTCGATTCTTTGCTCGCTGCTCAACATGTGCTCGAAATGTTTCGCCGGACGCTGCCAAACGGTACTTCTCGCCGCCGCCTCGACCGGCTCTCCAACCGGCTTACCAAAATCGTTACCGAAGCGCGCACGCTCACGACGCCCTGAAAATGGGCAGAGATTGGCCGGTTAAGCCCGTCATCCGACAAGAATCCGGCCGGACGATGTTGTGAGTCCTGACGCCTGGTTACGTAAACCAGTGGAAAACAGCAAGGGACGAGACGTTTTCTGGCTACTGCAGCTTTGCGTATTCCGTCTTGGCTTCCTTTTGCGAGTAAATATCAGCATCAGGTTGACCGCCCCGCTTTCCGAGATGTCTGTTACCTTTTGTGTATGAAAACGGCGTTGTGCGGACGGATCGTCTTTGGCGCGGCGGCGGTGTTGTTCGGCGTCATCGCATTGATGTGGCACGACGCTGATACCTGGCAAAACTTGCAACATATCTGGAGCCTGCCTTTCGGCACCATCATTGGCGGGTGTCTCATGACCGCTCAAATTGCGGGTGGGATTGGGATACAGTACCCGCGCGCTGGGCGCTGGGCTACGATCATACTTTGCGTCGTCTATTTGTGTTTCTCGCTGGCCTGCGTCCCTGACATCATTGCCGCATCGAACCTCTATGAGCGATACGGTGGGAGCTTCTTCCTGTTCTTTTCCTTACTCTGCGGCGCGATTGCGCTGTACGCTGCGACTGAGGCAAATGGAGCAAGGGCGGTAGTGTTCGGCCGACTGGCACGCCTTGGACTTGGAATCTGTGCGATTTCCTTTACGCTGGGTCAGATACTCTTACCTCGCGAAACAGCTCACCTGGTTCCAAAGTGGATTCCGCCCAACCAGATGTTTTGGGCGATCCTTAACGACGATCGCGTTCGCACTCACAGCAATTGCCATTCTCATTAATCGCCAGGCGCGGCTTGCGATGCGCCTGATGACGCTCATGCTGGCACTCTTTGGCGTAATGGTTTGGGTTCCGCGCCTGATCGCTCACCCGAAGGCGCATTTCAATTGGTCCGAATGCGTCCTGACTTTCCTTGTTACAGGGGCTGCCTGGGTGGTGGCTGATTTAAAGTCTTTTTGATTTAGGCTGTGTTTCCGTGCCGCTTCACCGGACAAATGGGATGACACTGTGTCCGTGACAGTGGCGGATGAACGTCTAGAAATCTTGTGGCAGGGTCTATCCGATTTTTTCGACCTACTGAATACGCCCGACCAGCGAGAGGAACTGCGCAGCATTATTGAGGCCCTGCGACGGGGAGAAGCTCCCCTACGCTAACCCACGGACGCAGTTGGCGTAAAATCGCGATAGCGCTTAGAACCTCACAATCGGGCTTCTCGCTGGGTGGATGGTCGGCTAACCTTACCTTGGGATTACTTCCCGCTTGCTCGTCATCCACCAGCAATCGACCGGCAAGGCTTCCAGCAGGGTAGCGCCGGGCAGGAACAACCGGTCGAATTTCGTCAGGCGTCAAGCCGATACGGACAGGCTGCCTGGCGGGAAAATGCCTGCTGCGGCATTGCGGTTATCCACGACCCGAGGATGACAGAGCGGTTCAGTCTTATCGGAAGTTATCCACAAGAATGACGTCACTATTTAGCGCGTCCAGTTGTGTGTAAAGGATCGTCCTTTTGTCCGGGGAGACGGCCAATCCTGGTGCCTGCCTGGCCGGACGATTCTCCAGATCGAATACTCGCGTAGTGCGATGGGTCGTAGTGTTGAAGAAAGCGATTCCGGGCTTTGCCATCGTGTCGAGGTAATAAATGCCGTTCTCGACCACGGCCCAATAGCCATAGTAACCTGCTTCCAGAGAGCGT
>DATHGV010000135.1:0-50750 GCA_035490135.1 Candidatus Methylomirabilota bacterium | reverse complement strand
TGTTCGAGGGTATATGGGGTTATTTTCAAGGCGAGTCCTAGCCCGGATGTTGAGAGAAAATCTGAAGAGTTTGGCTTCCGAAAAAGCCGGACTTCATGCAAACCATCTGAATGGGAAGGATGCAATCAAACGATTAAGCACCGAATGGGAAGTGGCTGTGTTGAATGCGCTTTCCAAGATTGGCCGCATTGAGCATGAACCCAAGCTTGGTGGCAATGTATCTTTGGACGTTCTCTTTAAATCGCCAACGTTATCCGCCCTGATCGAAATTACGACAGTCTCCGACCGCGGACTCGATGACGCGAATCCAGTTTGGCCGGTATGCGAAGAGTTAATCAAGAGAGTTCAACAGCATGGTTTTGACCCTGACAAGTTCTCTGTCTCAGCGAACGGCAATGGGCGAGAACTTTTTTTAGGCGGTCCGAAGGCTAGCTTGTGCCTCCCCCCCGTCGAAGATTTTCCTAAAATCATCTTCAACGCGGAATTCGAAAGCTTTTTGGGCAATCTTAAGGCTTCGAACTCGAAGGATTCGTATCGGGTTACGCTACGTGATTATGCTGGGCTAACCATTACTTTTGACCCAAACCAGAAATCGTTTTGGTGCACCCATCTCTCATATACCGTGCCATTTACCGCCCAGGCCAATCCGGTGCATAACCGTTTGCGGGCAAAAGCTCTACAACTGGGTAAAGCTGGCTTCGACGGGATCAAAGGGATAATCGTTTGTGATGGTGGATGTCAGATGTTGACTCATCAGGGGCGCAGAGGCATGAGCCTCGGCGGAGCTGAGATTATTGCGTCATTCCTCAATGAGGAGCCCTCGATAGGGTTTGTCATCGTTTTATCAATTGAAAGCGATGGAAGCCACTCGTTCGGCCCCGAGCACCTGAGAATAGCGGGCAAAACATATGTCAATAGGAGTCATCGCGATTCCGCAGCGCGCTGTGGCTCTCTTAGTCAGGAGCTTGTTGTTCGACTTCCGAAACCAGAAACAACATCCATGAACGCTTTAGATGTGGCTGACCAGGGAAAGTCTTTTTATGGAGGTGGCAGTATGGCGGGTACCAGAATAAAGATGTCCTCAAGGACTGTGATCGGCATCTTGGCTGGACAAATCACGACCGAACAATTTCAAAAGAGTCATAAATCCTTTGCAGAACATTTCGCTAGAATGCTTCGCGACGGTCGCATGCTGAAAGAAGTGAGGATTGAGAGCACAGAAAGGGACGACGACTGGGTTGAGTTCCTTTTTTCTGACCGAGACCCCGCAATTTCTCCATTCAAATTGAATCCTGATATTTAACATATCAAGGGCCCACGTCTGACGTTTCGAATAGGTGATTTCCTCAGACGACCGGGCCTGCGAAGATAGCCTCATTTTATGTTCTCTGCGGGTTAGACCCTAGTCCTGCCCCTAACACAACGCAGATTCAGTGTTACGCCCGCAGCTAAGCGTTGTACATAACGCCTTAACCTGAGACTTGTAAGCATTTCTTACATGCGGTTGTGCCTGAAGTTCGTGATAGAAACACAGAATGTGACTACGATTATCGCGAAGAAGCGCTGGGATACGCTCGTCACGAAATGGATGAAAAGAACGGCAAGATTGCGCATCGAAGAATCGTAGCAGGACTGAGAATCCTGAGGAATCTTGGGAGAAATAACAATTAGCCAGGCAGGGGTTCCGTAAGTATTGATTCACAACAATATTTCAGGAATTTGCCGCTTGACGCGATATCCTAGAACTGGGATAATTACATGACAAGAGCGCAGAGCGTCCCCGGCGAGAAGCCACTGTTCTGGGCCGGATCTAGCAAGGATGACCTGTTGGCTTTTCCAGAGGCGGTGATCGATGAAATTGGAACCGCTCTCAGCGTTGCACAGTTTGGTGGTAAGCACCCAAGCGCGAAACCTTGGCGAGGGGAAGGACCAGGGGTCTTCGAAGTAGTCGAGGACCATCGCGGAGACACCTATCGAGCGGTGTACACGGTCAAATTTGAGAACGCGGTCTACGTACTTCATGCCTTCCAAAAGAAGTCCACGAGCGGGATAAAGACGGCACGGAAAGATGCCGAGCTGATTGGTAGACGGCTTAACGATGCTAGGGCCGACTATGAGGTGCGATATGCAAAAGGGAAGAGTTAAGCCTGAGGTGATTCCAAGTTCCGGCAATGTCTTCGCCGATCTTGGTGTTACCAACGCGGAAGAGAAACAGACGAAGGTTCGACTCGCCGTCGCGATCAACCAGATAGTTCAGGGTCGGAAACTCTCGCAAATGGCAGCGGCACGCCGACTGAATGTGAATCAACCTAAAGTCTCCGCTTTGTCCAATTATCAGCTGGACGGTTTTTCTGTCGAACGACTAATGAATTTTCTCACCGCCCTGGATCGTGACGTGGATATCATAATCCGCCGCGCGCCAAGATCGCGAAAAGGCGGTCGTATCCTAGTGACGGCTGCTTAGGCATTGCCTTCCGCTTTATCTCTAAGACCAATGCGGCTCGTTTTTTGGATCAAATATGAATCTGCCGGGCAAGTCGGATCGACCATCGGCGCGACTAGCACGCAGACGAGGATCTGCGGTGACTGCGATGCTCATATCGAGACGCACACATATAAAGGACCGGCGCAAGTTAGGACTGGGGGGTGAGGTTGGTCCGGAGTAAGCAGTTCGGTTCGTGCAAGTGCTTGAAATCAAAGAACGTCGGGAATTGTCCGCGATCGCGCCGTGACAGTGTGGGATTCTAACCAACGAGAGGGCAGCGTTCTAACCAACTGAACTACGTCCCCGCTGAAGGGCATTGCGCACGGATGGTGGGCAGTATCCGATTTGAACGGATGACCTTTCGGGTGTAAACCGAACGCTCTAACCGCTGAGCTAACCGCCCTCACGCATTTCATCGTACCTGAAGCCTTCCCGACCGTCAACGAACGCAGAAAAACTTCCTTTATCTCCCCACTTCAATTTGAATATCCCCAGCACTCGATTTGCCTCATCGCCCTGGCTTTCTTGCACTTTCTACACGCACCCAGTAAACTCAATTTCTCTCACAGTACACAAAGGACTCGATCAACGATGCTGCTTGCGCGGGATTATGTCGGTTACATCGCCACCGAAATTGTGAAGCGCCTCGTGGAGGGTGGCCAGATCGAAACGGAAGCGATCAACGCGGTTGCTCTGCGCCTGCGCCAGCGCATGAACGAAGAATTGTCCGTCGAAGATCGCCTGAACGACGAAGTGCGCCAGATTCTCACTGAACATCAGGATGAAATGCGCCGCACCGGAGTCTCGTATCAGGAAATGTACAAAAAGGTGAAGGGCCAATTGGCCCGCGATCGCAAGTTGGTGCTGCGCTAAATTTTTGGCATCGCGCCGTTATTGTTTGCGAATTGGCCTTCAACATGATTGAAGGCTTAACTCAACAGCATGGCGATTGTGCAGGGTAATTTCAGCCCGGCATACGCCACACGCTGCAAAGCAACGTGACATATCTTGTACTCGAATGGAGAAGTTTTAGCTCATGCGCCTCACCCGGGAAAAAATAATCCGCTTGTCGCACCAGCTGACTGACGTTCTGGTAGCCAGCAACGAAGTCGAATTTGTCGACGACCGCGACACGATCCGGCAGCAGGTCGTCAAGATTCTCACCGATACGCTGCGCGAAGAAGAAAAAGCTGATCTAGAAGTCCGCAAGAAAATCACTTCGCAGAAAAAGGAAATTCTCGAGGGCAGCGAAGAGTGGGACGTCCTCTATCGCAAATATTACGCCGACGAGCTGCGCCGCTTGGGAATTGCCGCCGTGCCCGACGAACGCCGCCCGGAACGAAGCTACTAACCGCCTCCGTCCAGCCAATTACATCGCAAAAAGCTCCGACCAAAAATAAAAGGGCGGCATACGCCGCCCCTCTTTACCAAATCCAATTACTTCGGCATTACGGCGTCGTATCTGGCCGCCGTTTCAATGTTGGCCGATCATCATCGGGAGTCGCGTTGGGATCGCCCTGACCCTTCTTATCCGCCTGCTCGGTCTTAGTCCGCAGCGTCGGCTTCCCAGGCGCCGCCTGAACTTTGCGGGAAAACACGATGTTTCGCAGCCGCGCCTTCACCGTATCGAACTCCGACGTCGTCACCACATACTCCTGCTTGGCAGGCAATATCCGCGCAATTTCCTTCTGCGTATTGGCTATGCGCTCTGGCGTCGGAGGATGCGTCGAAAATATCTTCGGAATCGTTCCCGGCTGACGCTTTTCATCCGCCTGAATCCGTTCAAAAAATGTTACATACGCGTTCGGGTCGTATCCCGCTTTATACATGTACTGCAGCCCCAGGTAATCCGCCTCGCGTTCCGCATCTCGCGAAAATTTCAGATACGAGAAGGGAATTGCCAGCTGCGACGCTTCGTAGATCCCGTATCCCGCCCAACCGCCCGGTCCCAGCAAAATCAAAGGGATCGTCGCCAGCTGCATCAATTCGCCTTTGGTAGCCTGTTTCGTGCCATGTCGCGCGGTCACGTGCGAAATTTCGTGCGCCATAACGCCCGCCAACTCGGACTCTTCCTGCGCGCGCAAGATCAATCCGCTATTCACATAAAAAAATCCACCCGGCAAGGCGAACGCGTTCACCACATCCGAATCGATCACCTTAATCGTAAAAGGCACACGCGCGTCTGAATTGCGCACCAGGTTTTGCCCCACGCGATTCACGTATTCCACGACGATCGGATCATCGATCAGCTTCGAAGACCGTTCCACTTCCTGCGCCAAGCTCTTACCGAGCGCAATCTCCCGTTCCAGCGAATAAAAATTTACGCCCTTGCCAATTCCACGATTCCCGATTGCATCCACATCCTCTTTAGAGTTCTTCGGGGTTACCGTATCTTTCTGCTGCACCGGCTGATCGGCTGCGGTTTTCTGCGGCGGCTGTGACGTCGCTTGCGGCGTGGACGTTTGCGGTGGAGGAGGGGGCGGCGTAGGTTGCGGCCATTGTGAGGGCCATTGCGACGGCTCTTGCGTCTGCTGCGGCTGGGAAGTTGGTTGTCCCGCGGGTTGCTGCTGGCTCGGAGCTTGGCTGGCCGGTTGCCCTTGAGCCGCCGCCAATCCCGGCGAAAGCACAAACACCCCCGCGACCGCTACCGTCAGAACCTGTCGAAATGTCGATGGAATCATTGGATAATCCCTTCCAACTCAACCCGAGTATACACCCCTTGCGAGCCGCGCTCGCGGGTTACACCGTCTCAGGTACGATGTCAGCCCCCACCATAAGGTTTCCTGCTCTACGCCTTCTTAAATCTAAAATTGACAGCATCATGACACCTGGCCTGGCGGGACAGTTGACACCCCCTCCCCCGGCACACTACATTCAAACTCTGCCTATGAGCGTTCCGAAAATCCAGATTGGCCAACTTTGGAAAAAGGATGGCACCGGCGACACCTACCTGGTCACCCGCCTGTATACCGAGGCCCTGAGCACCATGGTCATCCTCCGCAAATCGGGCTCCGAAGAGGAAGCCCTAACTCGAGTCCGCGCCGAACGGACCCCCACCGGACAAAACATCCCTGGTTTTTCACCCGCCCAGGAAAACGAATCACGTTAGCTCCCCAGAAAACCCGGCGCCCTAGACCGACCGCACTTCCATCTTCACCACGTCGTCAACCTTCATCAACTCTTTCACAAAAAACGGCTCCCCATATTTCACGCCAATCATTTGCCCATGATGCCGCGCCAACTGGTTCATCTCGTTTTCCAGTTCGTCCAGCCCCAGATGCACAGCTCCTTTATCCACCGGCACGTTCCCCGGAAATTGAGACGAGTACGCCAGAATCGCGCGTTTGCGCTGGCCATATTGAGCGCTGATATCCACTACAAAAGTCGGACGGACGTTAGCATAGGCCGTCGAATATAAAATCTTGAACGGCCTGTATGCTTCCCCCTCGATCGGCAGCTGTTTCAATCCTGCCAGGAAGCAACCCTCATACCCCAGCGCCGACGCATGATAATGATCCGGATGGCGAGCCTCCCAATGAGGAAGAATCACCGTCTTCGGCCGCAACTCCCGGATCTTGGTCGCCAGCAGCAGTTTGTTCGCTCTACTCGCTTGCACATCGGAATCCGGCACTCCCAGGATCCCGCGCCAAGACACCTGTAAAATCTTGCCGGCCGCGTCCGCTTCCTTCGCCCGCGTCTCGCGCGTTCCCCGCGTGCCCATTTCGCCCGCCGTCAGATCCAGAATGCCCGTCTTATATCCCTGCTGCGCCATGCGCAGCATCGTCCCGCCGCAACTCAACTCCACATCATCCGGATGCGCGGCAATCGCCAGCAAATCAAGATTCATTTCCCCTCCGCCGCCTTTAATTCTAACAGCACGCGTCTATCCACCAGCGCCAACCCGCTCAAACCAGATGAGCCGCCGTCTTATCGGAATTGTCCGCCGCTTCGTTTGGTCGAATGTGCTACTTTTTTGATAGATGATGCCCGCCACCGATTTCAATGACTGCCACCTAAATGGAAAAGTCGCACTTGTCACCGGCGCGGCCAAACGCCTGGGCCGTGCCATCGCGCTACACCTCGCCCGCGAAGGTGCCGATGTAGTTGTCCATTTCTATCGCTCAGCCGCAGAAGCCCAGGAAGTAGTAACTCAAATAACCAACCTCGGCCGTCGTGCCATAAGCCTTCCCGCAGACTTGGCCAACAAATCCGACATCGACAAACTTTTCGCTACCACCAAAAAAGAATTCGGCCGCCTAGACATTCTCATCAACAACGCCTCTAATTTTCTCCACGCCGACTTCGCATCCATCACTGAGGAAATCTGGGATGCCGCCCTCGACGTAAATCTCAAAGCCCCATTTTTCTGTTCCCAGGCCGCCGCGCCCCTACTCAAAAAAAACAACGGCGTCATCATCAATCTTTCTGACGTCGCCGGCTTCCTCGGCTGGACCGGCTACATCCCCCACAGCGTATCCAAGGCAGGCGTCACCATGCTCACACGCGTCCTCGCCAAAGCGCTCGCCCCAGAAATCCGCGTCAACGCCATCGCTCCCGGCACCATAACCATGCCCGGCGACCCCCCAGATTTGGCAGCCGACTTCATTAAGCGCGCGCCGCTCCAGCGCACCGGCACAACCGAAGACGTCACCGCCGCCATCTCATTTCTTATCCACTCGCCATTCATCACCGGCGAAGTTCTGCTCCTCGACGGTGGCCGCACTCTTTAGCCCAGGATTTTTCTTCGACCATCTTGTGCCGAGCATAAATTTGCCCTGAGGGTGTATTCTATTCTCCTTATCGCACGTATAAGTCTTTAGCGCTCGCACTTCGCGCTCCTATTTTTTAAAAAAGAAGGGCCATCGCCAGTTATGGACAACGAAATTTTCACTCACCCAAACGAAACCTTCGCGCAGCCCGATGTTGAGGCTGCGGCCCCCACCCAGCCTCACGGCGTCGATGACGTAGAAATTCAGGAATGGCTTGAGTCTCTTGACGCCGTCCTCGAATCCAGCGGCGCCGAAGTCGCCACCGAAATTCTTGAACGCCTCCGCGCCCACGCCACCGTCAACGGCATCGACTTACCCTTCACCGCCAACACTCCTTACGCCAACACCATCCCCCATCGCCTCGAGCCTCGCTATCCCGGGGACCAGGAACTCGAGCGCCGCATCAAGAGCCTCGTACGCTGGAACGCGCTGGCGATGGTCGTGCGCGCCAATCGTGTCGAACATAATATCGGCGGCCACATCTCCACTTTTGCTTCCGCCGCCACGCTCTACGAAGTCGGCTTCAACCATTTCTTCCGTGGCCGCACCGATGAATTCGAAGGTGACACCGTCTACTTCCAAGGCCACGCTTCGCCCGGCATGTACGCGCGCGCCTTCCTGGAAGGCCGTCTCTCCGCTCAGCAGCTGGAAAATTTTCGCCGTGAACTAAAGCCCGGCGGCGGCCTTTCTTCATATCCTCATCCTTGGCTCATGCCTGATTTCTGGGAATTTCCCACAGTCTCCATGGGCTTAAGCCCGCTGATGGCCATTTACCAGGCGCGTTACAACCGCTACCTCGAAGACCGCGGCCTGAAACCCGTCACCGACGCCAAAGTCTGGGCCTTCCTCGGCGATGGTGAAACGGACGAGCCGGAATCTCTCGGCGCTATCACTCTGGCCTCCCGCGAAAAACTCGACAACCTGATCTTTGTCATCAATTGCAACCTGCAGCGTCTCGACGGCCCCGTCCGCGGCAACGGTCAAATTATTCAGGAACTCGAATCCGCCTTCCGCGGCGCGCGTTGGAACGTCATCAAGGTTTTCTGGGGCAGCGAGTGGGATCCCATCCTCGATCGCGACACCGAAGGCCTGCTCGTCAAGCGCATGGGCGAACTCGTCGACGGCGAATACCAGAAACTCGTCGTCGAATCCGGCGCCTACGTGCGCCAGCATTTCTTCGGCTCCGATCCGCGCTTGCTGAAGCTTGTCGAGCCCTTCTCCGATGACGCCTTGCGCCGTTTGCGTCTTGGCGGCCACGATCCGCGCAAAGTTTACGCCGCCTACAAAGCCGCTACGGAGCACAAAGGCGCCCCGACCGTCATTCTGGCCCGTACCATAAAAGGATATGGTCTCGGCGAAGCTGGCGAAGGCAAAAACGTAACCCACCAACAGAAAAAGTTAAACGAGGACGAGTTGCGCGTTTTCCGTTCGCGCTTCGCCGTTCCGCTCAATGACGACGACTGCGTCGAAGTTCCTTTTTATCGCCCGGCGGAAAACAGCGACGAAATTCAATATATTCGCGCGCGCCGCAAAGCCCTCGGTGGCTACGTCCCACAGCGCAGTGTTCGCTCCAAGCCCCTCGTCGCCAACCACGACGATCTCTTCAATGAATTTTTCGAAGGCAGTGACGGCCGCGAAGTTTCCACCACCATGGCTTTCGTCGGCATGCTGCGCAAAATGTTGAAGGATCCGGAAATCGGAAAACTGGTAGTGCCCATCGTCCCTGACGAAGCCCGCACCTTCGGCATGGAATCCTTATTCCGCACCGTGGGAATTTACTCGAGCGTCGGCCAGCGTTACGAGCCCGTCGACGTAAACACTCTCTTGTATTACAAGGAAGCCAAGGATGGACAAATCCTCGAAGAGGGAATTACCGAGGCCGGCTCCATGGCCTCCTTCATCGCCGCGGGATCCGCCTACGCCACTCACGGCATCAACACCATTCCGTTTTTTATTTATTACTCCATGTTTGGTTTCCAGCGCATCGCCGATTTCATCTGGGCCGCTGCCGACATGCGCACGCGCGGTTTCCTCCTCGGAGGCACCGCCGGCCGCACCACTCTCGCCGGAGAAGGTTTGCAGCACCAAGACGGAAACAGCCACGTCCTCGCGTTATCCGTCCCAAATCTGCGCGCCTACGATCCCGCATTCGCTTATGAAATCGCGGTCATCATTCAAGACGGAATTCGCCGCATGTACAAAGACGGCGAGAATATTTTTTATTACATAACCGTGATGAACGAGCAGTACGCCATGCCCGCCATGCCCGGCGATGTCAAAGACGGCATCCTCAACGGCATGTACCGCTTCCGCGCCTCCGAAAATAAGAAATCAAAGCTCCGCGCGCAACTTTTTGGTAGCGGCGCCATCCTTCGCGAAGTTCTGCAAGCTCAGGAAATTCTGGAAACAAAATACGGTGTCGCCGCCGACGTGTGGAGCGTCACTAGCTACAAGCAACTTTACGTCGACGGTAACGAGACCGATCGCTGGAATCGCCTGCACCCCGGCGAAAAGCAGCGCGTCCCCTACGTCACTAGCACCTTAGGCGACGCCCCCGGCGTCTTGGTCGCCGCCTCCGACTACCTGAAAACGCTGCCCAACATGATCAGCAAGTGGCTCCCGCGCCACCTCGCCTCCTTGGGCACCGACGGCTTCGGCCGCAGCGAAGGCCGCGCCGCGCTCCGCGAATTCTTTGAAGTCGACGCCCGTTTCATCACCCTTGCGACTCTGCACGAACTCTTCATCGACGGAAAAATAGACCGCAAGGTCATCGACCAAGCCATCAAAGACCTGGGAATCGACCCCGAAAAACTAAACCCAGTAATCTCCTAGTTTCATTGTCGTAACGATCGTCGGAAGGGCAAGATTGCCCAAAATTCAAGAACCACAAAAGCGCGGAGGGTGCCCCTTGCGTTTTTTGCAAGGGTGGGTCTCTTGACTTTAATTGTTTTTGAATTTTCTAATCACCAACCAATATTGACGCCCCTCAATTCGCAGAATTCTTATTTAAAAATATCAATCTGAAGCTTTAGCATTCCTCAGAAATTCCGCCGCTTTCACTTTTCCGGTAGCCAACTGCGCGATCAAAACCCGATTCGCATCCAAAAAATCGTAATCCCCCAACTCCCTCGGCAACACCCAGGCAATCTGCTCGAAACACTTCGACTGAATATCTGCAGCGGCCGCAATTTCCGCGGCATAAAACCGAATCTCCAGCGGCATCGAACCGCCCGCGTAAACATGTTGGACCCGCCCCATCTCCACGCAGCGCACCAATGTCGCCCCCAACTCCTCACGCAACTCTCGCGCCAGCGCCGCTTCCGGCTCTTCGTCCACCTCGATTTTCCCGCCAGGAAATTCCCACTTCAGCGGCGAAGTATCCCCGCGTCTCCGCTGCCCAATCAAAATCCTCCGATCCTCGCGCTCAATCACCGCCGCGACTACGATCATGCAATCTTTACGCCTCTTCGCTTCAGTAAGCATCCAAACCATTGCCCGATCCTCCCGCGCTTGGGATACTCAAATCATGCTCAGCGACGCGGTCCGCGATCATTTCCAATCGCCACGCAACGCAGGAAAACTCTCCAACGCCACTGCCTGCGTCGACGTGACTAATCCCGTCTGCGGCGACATCCTCTATCTGGCCGCGCGCCTGGAACCCGAAACCAACTGCATCTCCGAGGCCCGCTTCCTCTGTCAGGGCTGCACCACCGCCATCGCCTGCGCATCTCTCCTCACTGTGGAGCTAAAAAACAGGACCATACACGAAGCCGCTCACATCGACGCCGAATATCTCTCCCATCAACTCGGCGGATTACCTTCCGCCACCCTGCACGCCGCACAATTAGCCGCCGACGCTCTCACCCAATTATTAGCCAAACTAAAATCCCGCTAATCCCGCTCCCGAGCCTTCGCCAAAGCATCAGGATCATTCAAATTCAATACGCAACCCTCCTCAATCGTCTCCATCTCGCAGACGTCCTCTCCGTGTGCCCACACCACCGCTCGCGCCCCGGTCTCCAGCGGCGCGCTCAGCAATTCCTCATACAATCGCGAAGCGAAAATCACCGGATGCCCGCGCCGTCCGTTGTAAACCGGCAGCACCATCGCCTTACCCGACGCATAAAACCGCTCCACCAACTCGCCCACCAATTCGCGACTGATCAATGGATGATCGATCAGACAAAGCAGCGTCCCATCCGTCCCCACAGGCAAACTTTGCAATCCGCATTGAATGGAACTCAATTGCCCCGCTTCCCAATTTTCATTGATAACCACTTCGTCCGCGGGCAACTTCACGCTCTCAGCAATCGCCGCCGCATCCGCACCCAGCACCAGCCGCCGCCATCCAATCCGCGGATGATCCGTAACTTCCAACAGATGTTCAAGAAATGTCCCGGCCCGGTAGGGAAGTAGTGCCTTGGGAGTGCCCATGCGTCGCGACGCACCGCCCGATAAAATTACCGTCGCCAGCATATTAGCGCGATTAACGCTCGCTCAAAGCCGCACGCGCTTCGTAATTTAATTTCTTATGCGCAGCAGCCGCTCCGGCATTTCGCCGCACGGCAATCAGCTCCGCCATCACACTCACAGCAATCTCCTCTGGAGACAGCGCCCCAATATCCAACCCCATCGGTGCATACACGCGCGCGAATTCTTCCGCCCGGTAACCCTCATTCTCCAACGCCTTGTACACCGACAACACTTTGCGCTTACTGCCAATCATCCCCACGTAGCGCGCCTCAGTCCGCACCGCCCACGCCAGCACGCGCATATCTTCCTTGTGCCCGCGCGTAACAATAATCAAATAGCTGCTCGCATTCGGCCGAATCTTTTCAAACGCTTCCGCATAACTCGTATGCACCGCTTGCGCCATCGGAAACCGCAGCGTATTCGCGAACGCCTCGCGATCATCCACCACCGCAATCCCAAATCCCGCCGCGTTCGCCGCGTTGGCCACCGCGATCGACACGTGGCCGCCGCCAAACAAATACACCACTGGCTGCGGCAATATCGGCTCCACAAATATTTCCAGCGTCCCTCCGCAGATCAACCCGCTGTCGTAGCTAGCCTCATGATTCAAATTAAAAACCATCTTCCGTGGCAATTCTTTCTGCATCACTTCCTTGGCCGCCGCCCAAACATCCGCCTCCACGCATCCACCGCCAATCGTTCCTGCAATAGACCCGTCCTCGCGCACCAGCATGCGCGAACTCTCATAGCTCGGTATCGACCCATTGGTATGCACAATAGTAGCCAGCGCCCCGCGCACCCCCGCCCGCCGCATCCTTACTATTTCTTCAAATAGGTCAGTCATCTCCTAGAGCCTAAGTCTCACCCGACCCGCTGTCAACGCGACCCATTTACCGAGTGGTGCAGTTTCCGATTATCTGGAGTTGGGCCACGTTTGCCGGAGGTGGTCATTGAACAAAAACTTCGCCGTACTAAACAACCCACCCATGCTAGTCTTCAATCCCCATATGTTTTTCTTGCGCGTCTTCGCAATTTTTGTCCTCGCGTCACCGGCGCTTGGTCAAAGCACAGCGCCGCATGAATCAGAATTGAGCACACTTGCCGATCAATTGGCGCATGAAATCAAGTTGCCCAGGAAACATGCACCATCCCTTAAGATCTTGGTTCTAGATTTTCCAAATCAACGCGGGATGGCGAATGTCCTTAGTGAGGGAGTGTCCGAGAGACTCTCGGACTTTTTGACGGAAAGACTTGGACCCGAACATGTTGTTGCCCAAAAGCAATTCCGAGCGGATTTGCTGTCAGCCGGAATTTCACCATTCGACATGCAGAATAATGATGTCGCGTTTTGGAACGCCAAAAAAGCGGGGTCAAATCTAATCGTTTTCGGCCAGCTGCATTCGTCAGCGACGGAAACGACTCTGACGGTTCAATTGATTCGAGCTTCAGACAAAAAGGAACTTTCAACGGCGAGTACAGATTTAACTCTGACCGAGGAGACGCGAAGCCTCGTCGATAAGTTCCCAGCTTGGCGCTTCGACCCTGCCGTTCTCGTGCCTTGTCTCGTGACCACTCGTGATGCCATGGTCGCCTTATACAAAACCGCGGGCGTAAGCCCAGCGAAATGCATTCACTGTCCACAGCCGCCTTACACCGATGAAGCGCGCAAGGCCCACCAACAGGGGACGGTGAAGTTGGACGCCATAATCGACGAGCAAGGCGAAGTAAGCAGGGCAATACTTATTCAAGGCGATGATTATGGCCTTGCGACCGACGCTATGAGTGCGCTCAAGAATTGGCGTTTTGAGCCAGCCACGAAGGATGGAAAACCCGTTCGAGTCTGCATCAAAATCGAAACTACATTTCATCTTTACTAGAATCGAATCGGATACGTTCGATTGTGTTTCGAAGCAATCATCAGGAGCCGCATGAAAGCCATTCTATTCCGCAAACATGGTGGACCAGAAGTCCTCGAATACACCGATGCCCACACTCCCGCAATCCGTGCCAACGAAGTCCTCGTGCGCGTGCACGCCTGCGCGCTAAATCATCTCGACCTCTGGGTCCGCGGCGGCCTGCCAGGTGTCCCAATCCCTCTTCCGCACATTCCCGGCAGCGACATCGCCGGCGAAATCGCAGAAATAGGCGCCGACGTAACCACCGTCAAGGTCGGCCAGAAAGTTGTCCTCGCCCCGGGAGTCTCCTGCGGAAAGTGCGCCGCTTGCCTGGCCGGTCGGGACAACCTCTGCCGCTATTTTTCAAACCTCGGCTATATGATCGACGGCGGCTGCGCCGAATTCGCCAAATGCCCGGAAGTAAACTGCCTCCCCTATCCCGAAAATCTCACTTGGGAGCAAGCCGCCTCCATCCCGCTCGTCTTCCAGACCGCCTGGCACATGCTTCTCACTCGCGCACAACTCCAGCCCGGCGAAGACGTCTTAATTCTCGGCGCAGGCAGCGGAGTAGGCAGTGCCGCCATTCAAATCGCGTCAATGTTCGGCGCGCGCATCATCGCCACCGCGGGCAACGCTGCCAAGCTGGAAAAAGCCAAACAGCTCGGCGCTCATCACCTCATCAATCACAAAACGCAAAAAATCCGCGACGAAGTTCGCCGCATCACCAACAAACGCGGAGTCGACGTCGTCTTCGAACACGTAGGCACCGCCACCTGGGACGACAGCGTCGCCAGCCTCGCCGTCGGCGGCCGCCTGATCACCTGCGGCGCAACCACCGGCTACGACGCCAAAATCGATCTGCGCTTCCTCTTCACCCGCCAGCTCTCCTTACTCGGCTCCTACATGGGCGCCAAATCCGAATTACTTTCCGTCATGAAACTAGTCGCCTCCGGCCACCTCAAACCCGTCATTGACCGCACCTTCCCCCTATCCGCTTGCGCCGACGCCCACCGCTACCTCGAATCCGGAGACCAATTCGGCAAAGTCGTCCTAACCGTGTAACAACGGATCGCTGAGAACAAATCCTTGCGCCATGCATCCGGCAACAAAAGACTTTCGTTGAGGTAGCCACTCATCGCAGCTGGGTTCTATAGGAAATAGCGCGCTGGTACCAGTGGAAATATAAATTTATAAGTTGTTGATATTACAAATCGGTGTACAATCCCCCGCAGTTTCTCAGGTCCAAGGGTGGGTCCGGTTAGTTCAGACCGTTTTATGCTCGCGGAACCTACATCAACTTATAAAAATCTAGAAACGTGAGGTCATATGCGCATTGGCAAGGTTCTGTCTGCTATGGCTGGGCTTGTCTTAATTTTCGAGTTGGCAACAACTACTTCTAGCGCGGGGGTTCCTCCGGGCCATACAACAAACGTAAAAGCCAGGATGCACCCGGCCGTCCTTCGCAGTCCCGACGCCCTCACAGCCACTGTGTCAGGCCCAAATTATAGCCTTTTCACATGCCAGGTGGGGCTCAGTTCCAGTGTTTGCTACGATCCTTATCAAATGCGCCGTGCTTATGGTGTTGATAAGCTCATCAGCGCCGGCTTTACCGGCGCTGGAAACACGATAGTCATTGTCGACGCGTTTCAGTCGCCGAACATCGTGCAGGAATTGAACTTTTACAACAGCTTTTACGGTCTGCCGTCGATGAATGGACTCGGTGCGCCTAACAACCCCAACCTGCCCACCTTCACTCAGGTTGCCCCGGACGGACTAACCGCTTTTGTTCCCGGTGATCCAAACATGACCGGATGGGCTGAGGAGATTACCTTGGACGTCCTTTGGGCTCATGCCATCGCTCCGGGTGCCAACATCGTGCTGCTTTTGGCCAAAGACAGCAACGACTCCTCCATCGTCAGCGTTGAGAAGTACGCCGTCGACCACAACCTAGGTGTCGTAATTTCTCAGAGCTTCGGCGAGAACGAGAGCTGCGTCGCTGCTGCGGATTTGCTCTCATATAATCAGGTGTATGCCGAGGCCACTAAGAAGAACATCACTATCTTCGCGTCCTCCGGCGACCAGGGTGCCTCACAACCAACTTGCGACAATAACTCCTGGGTTCGAGCGGCTTCTTTCCCGGCGAGCCACCCGCTCGTCACCGGCGTCGGCGGAACAGAATTGCACGCTGCCGGTTACTGCCTTACCGCATTAGGCTGTAACCCCACCACTCAACCCCCTTTTGGAACCTACCTGGGCGAAATCGTCTGGAATGAATTCGGTTCCGAATCATCCGGCGGTGGCTACAGCGTTCTGTTTGACGAGCCGTCCTACCAGCAAGGCACCGTTCACGGCGGAAAGCAGCGCGGCGTGCCTGACGTGGCCTATAACGCCGCGGTGCTCCATGGTGTCCTAACCTACTTAAATATTCCGGGAATCCCGGTTGGCTTTTATCTTTTCGGCGGTACCAGTGCCGGTTCGCCCCAGTGGTCAGCCATCACTGCCATTGCCGACCAGAAAGCCGAAGCCAGATTGGGCTTCCTCAACACCGCCCTTTACCACATCGCGCAAGCACCGAATTTCTACTCGGCGACCCTCCACGACATTACCTCCGGCAACAACTCTGTCGTCGAAACCGATTCCAATCATGAGCCAGTTCCAATTCAGGGCTTCAATGCCGGGCCAGGATGGGACCCCACAACTGGTCTCGGTTCGCCGATCGCCAATCATTTGGTGGACTTCTTGATCCAATTCGTCTCACCGGATGACGGCACTGCTGTAATCGCAGAGTCGACGCCACATACCGGAGGCAATCTGAATGAAGTGGGAAAGGTTAAGCCGCACTAATCGCGCCTAACCGGTCCTCCACCGTCGTTAGTGACACGGGCACGCACACCCACTGCGTGCCCGTGCACGTTTTATCCAGCTGCGAAGCACGAAGCTATTCAGCATAGAATGATCAGAGTCGTCAGTGTCTCGAACCGTTTTTTATTTCACTTACGCCACTCGCGAGACGCGATGCAGCGTCACCCTCCGAATCTCCTCAAATCCCAGCCGCAAATAAAGCTCCGCCGCTCGTCGGTTGGCGCTGGCTACATGCAGCCACGACACCACGCCTTCCTTGCGATGTTCTCGCACCACCTGCGAAATAATTCCCGCAGCTAATCCTCGTCCGCGAAAAGCCGGATGTGTGCACACCGCACTAATCTCCGTGAACCCCTCCAGCTTCAGCCGCTCCCCGCCCATCGCAATCAATTCGCCCGAGGCAGATCGAACGCCATAATACGAACCCATCTCGCACGTCCTCTGTCGAAAGAAACCCGGGAACGCCAGCGTCGTCAGCGCCACCATCTCTCCGGCATTCGTATCCGCCAGGTTTACTATTTCAATGTCCGAATCCGGCACGCTAACGCCGTCCGGTAACACCATCTGAAGGCATTCTAAAGTTTCCTCGCGAACGAGCCCCGCAACCTCCAAGTACTCCTTCCCAATAATCCACACTGACTCACCCGCCTTGAGTAACGAGGACAGCTGCAGCATCGGCTCAACCCCCGGCGCACGAATCGCCGCCAGCGGGCCGACATCCGCGGGGTAGCGGCATGCATCTCCGGTGCATTTCGCAAACTTCTGATGCTTGCTATGCAGAGCGTGCCACGTCGGATTCGCAAAAAGTTTTTCAGGCAAATCATTCATTTGCACACAGACCCGGTTACAAGAATTCCGCCACAAGCCTGGCGATCCCTTTCGAGTTCACAGGTTTGGTGATTCTTTCGCAACAACAAATCGCGCGTGTCACCTGCAACGCATAAGATGAGCGTGTGACTCCTTCCAACGTGGCGCCATCCCAGGCCCTCAACGAGCGCGCGTTTTATATAGCTCTGATGCCCAATCGCGGCCGAACTCGCTTTCTGCGCGGTGTAATTCGGTTCTTTCTGTTGGTCGGTGTAATCCTCTGCCTTTCCGTTAGTATGAAGGTCTTTGCTGAATTTCACGCCCGCCATAGTTGGCTCATCGCGAAGGGC
Organism: Candidatus Methylomirabilota bacterium; assembly: GCA_035490135.1. Lineage (GTDB taxonomy): Bacteria > Acidobacteriota > Terriglobia > Acidiferrales > UBA7541 > Acidiferrum. The sequence goes on along the minus strand of DATHGV010000135.1, from coordinate 33,109 downwards.
GAAGTCCTTGCCGCCCATTTTAATGAGTTCTATGGCGGCTCCGCACGGCAGCATTACCCAAACTACTATGTCGAGTACGAAGTCCGTTTCGCCGTTCCTGTAAATGAATGCCTCAGCGGCACAATCTCCAGCGACGCTCTGGAACATTTCCCTTGCTGGGGAACCGTCCGCACGCGCAACACTAGTTCTTCATTGACGGCGAATGATTGGCTGACGCGTTATCGGCTCAATTCGTCGGTCAGAATCTTGCATGACCCGCACGGGCCGGGCGTCAAAATAGCGGGTGAGTCGCCCTGGCTCGCCTATCCTTGGACAGAAATCTCCGTCACGTTCGCTTGGATGGCCTTTAGTCTTACATTCCTCAACATCACGCAACGCCGGCTGCAATACCTGGAAACCCGGTCCGACGATTACGACGAATCACCACCACAACCTCCACGACCGAATGATTTAATTGATTTGAAGCTCTCTTGATTCGTTTTCTTTTTTGCAGCCCACAAAGCGAGAATAAGCAGGCCGCGCATGCCGATCAGCGCGTCATGCGGTTTATCAAGTACTGTCCGAATATATTGGATTCGTGTGGATTTTCCGCGCTTCGGGCGTTACTGTCTGGATTCACAGAGGAAGCCCATGTCTCCTAAACGGCGCCTCCGTATCGTCAGTTTAACTCTCCTAATATCCCGGCCACTTTATCCCTGCAGCATAGTGATAATCGGAGGATATTCACCTACGACGGTGAGACAGTTGTCTGGAACGGTCGTTGGCAGCGGGCGATTTGACCTGATGGGAGATACTCACGAAAAAGAAAGAAGTTCCGTCACTGTGGCTGGTGCCACGATATCTGTCAGGACTCGGACCGACACCGCCATCTTCAAGAAAGGTGAGATCAAATATCCTCGAGGTATGAAACATTCGTCGGGGAATCTGAAGGAGTGGAAGTGCGGAAATGAGGTGTCTGGCGCTATCGCAGACCAAGCTGGTAGCTTCGCGATTATCGGACTCCAACCCGGCAAATATTGTCTCGACATAACCGGCCCACCGCAGAAGGACAATGAATGCAGTTCCTACGGCGCAGAGTCAGGCACGAAAGTATGCATTCCGCTGCACGAGTCGTTCATCATTAACGTGATTCCATCTGCGCTAAAGACCAAGTTAATCGCCGACATTAGCCCGCGTTACCCGGACTGCAGTGGCGGCAGTTCCCGCAAACTGACACCGCAAGACTGAACCGCAAATTCTCTGTGCAGCCTACAACAGCGCCGGGACCGCTTTGGAATTTGTAGGCGACACGGAAGCAACCGCTGGATCAGTGCATGGCTACGAAGAAAGAAGAAATGTCTAATCGGCTCCCTTTAAGTTAAACCACTTGCCTGCATCGAAGTAGTGGATGCCAGATGCCTTTTCCACGAACGCATCATTAATTCCTTGATGATCGATCGTCGGCGGTTTGTTTCCACCATAAGCTTGGTAATGGCTCAGAATATATGCCCGGTCCACGCCAGAGATCGCTCGGGAGTATGCGACAGCGTCCCCGCCAGTAGCCTGGAGTTCGTCAGGTTCACGCGCAAACTCTGAGGGATTCCGGACCGACGCGTTCCGAAAGACGAGAATTGTCGAAGCTTGATTCACCGAACATAATACCGCCCAGTCGGTTTGTCCTTTACGCGTGAACTCTCCCTTGATTACATTGTGTGGCTGATTGTTTGCCGATACCTGAGGCACGGTGCATCCACGACGTTCGAGTTCGCGCCGTATGTTCGGGGGCAATTCCGCAAACGCTGAAGGCGCAAGTCTTCTTACCCGAAAATCCACCGGGCGAAATTTTGTTATGGGTTCTTGCGAAGGTCGGGCCAAACTAATACCCGCTGTCGAGCATACGAGCGCTATCAGAGCTAATCGCCGATAGCGATACAAGATCCTCTCCATGGCAGACTGAGCATAGCAAAGCGGCATAGATTAGTGCCGGCGCCTGACCGCAATTTGTCGGCACCATCATAAATGTGCGAGAATGGTTTTTACGAGGCACCATGAGCGTATCTCTCGGTCAAGGCGTAACCCTCACCAAGCCCGACGACTTCGGCAAGCTGCTCGAAGACGAAGGCGTAATTTTCGCGCAGCTCGACAAAGCCGTGAACTGGGCGCGCAGAAGTTCCATCTGGCCGCTCGGTTTCGGCTTAGCCTGCTGCGCCATCGAAATGATGTCCATGGCCGCCGCGCGCTTCGACGTGGCTCGTTTCGGCGCGGAAGTTTTCCGCCCCTCCCCGCGTCAAGCCGATCTGATGATCGTTGCTGGCCGCCTCTCGCAAAAAATGGCCCCCATCATTCGCCGCTTGTACGAACAAATGCCCGAGCCCAAGTGGGTCATCTCCATGGGCGCCTGCGCCACCTCCGGCGGTGTCTTCAATAATTACGCCATCGTGCAAGGTTGCAATCAGGTTATTCCAGTGGATGTATACGTTCCAGGATGTCCTCCCCGCCCGGAAGCGCTCTTGTACTCGATTCTGCAGCTTCAAAAAAAGATCGATGCGGAAACGGGTTCCTTCAAGCGCGCTTTAAATTTGGACTGACGCGCTTTCGCTAAACCTGCGCTCTGCGTCACGCCATCGATCGGGCTTGGAAAATGGCGAATACCGAATCTCCGAACACAGACGCTACGCGTCGTTACCCTCGTGTCAAAGCACCCGAAGGCAGCCTTGTCGGTTGGCAAGTAGGAATCAAGCGATCCGTCTCCCGTCCCGAAGACATCGCCCTCGGGGGAATTTTTATCCGTACCCCTGATCCGCCCCCGGAACGTAGCCTCGTTAAACTAATTCTCTCCACCGGAAACGTTGAAGTGCGCGCGCGAGGTGTCGTCCGCCGCGTCGCCCCGCGTCAAGGTATGGGCATTGAGTTTACATCCATGAACCAAGATGACCGCGGCCGCCTCAATGGTTTGCTGCGCCCTCTCCTGGAGCGCCAACGCACCAAGACGGAGCGCCCCGCTTAGCCTCTACAAAATTTTCGCACCAGAGAAATATCTTTCTACTTCAGCGATGTAGCGCCTCTGCAAATTCCACAACCGTCGCAATACCGCCGCTCCACTGCACCTTTGCACCAACGCCTCGATGTTCTTTGCCTAGATAACCCACGCCTAAAACGCATGGCGGAAACCAAGATCGCGCAGCACGCGTAACGAATCCAACCGCCTTTCCATCCACAATAAGCTCTGCGCCGTTTTCCGGCACGCCTTCCCCATCAAACAACAACTCCACCCGCCGCCGGTTCACCTGCCCGCGCGACCGCACCCGTTCCACGATTTCCTGCCCGGTGTAGCAGCCCTTCGTGTAACTGATATGGCTCGACTCCAATCCCGCTTCATGCGGAATTTGTTTCTCGCCAAAGTCATATCCAAACCACGGCACTCCCATCACCAGTCGCTGCGCGCTCAGCGCTTGGTATCCCATCGGCCCGCCGCCGTGCCGCTGCGTCGCTTGCAGCAGAACCTCCCAAAGTGCCTCAAGCTTGTCGCGCTTCACAATAAATTCGCCGCCGGCAAAACGCCTCACCATTCGGGAGGGAATTGCCGCATCAGAATTCTCTGAACTTGTTTTGCCCGCGGTCGTCCCCTCACTCGTACGCGAACTTACGGTGACATCCGCCCAACCAAGTTGCGGCATGGAATCTAAATCCACGCCCGTAAGTTCTTTCATCGCGTCCGCCGCCCGCGGCCCTTCCAGCGCCAGCGTCCCAAATTTCTCAGCGTCATCGCTGAACGTAACGTCATCCATGATGATGTACTTCTCCAGCACTTCCGCCAGCCGCTCTCGAATCATCAAATAAGAAATACAAAAAAGCTTCTCCGCGTCGGCAAACGCCTCAATTTCCGCCAGGATCCGCCCCTGCGCATTCAGCAGCAGGGAAAGCACGCCCTGCCCATTCCCCAGGTCCTTAATATTGTTAGTGAGAATCGCGTTCAAATAGCGCGCCCGGTCAGGCCCGGAAAACGTGAAGTACGCCCGGTAATTTTTATCGATCAGCGCCACACTCTCGTTCGCAAACCGCTGCTCTTCCCGCGGATCCCCCCAATCATCCGGCAACGCGCAACCAAACCACACCCCTAGGTTCGCGCCCGCGCGTCGATGCACACTCGCGAGCGCCGTCTCGATTGTTGCCTCAGCGTTCTGCATCCCCAATGCCTTACTCAAGCTCCACAGCCTCACATACAGTTTAGCAAACGAGTCGTTTGTGGTATGGCTCAGCCAACCAAAAATGGGCAATGATAGACTCCATCGCTAGCCTGGCGGCGACCGGATGAGGGATATCAAAGCAATACTGACCACGTTGTTTATGGTGTACGCCGTTTGCTATGGGGTTACACGGCGTCATCTGAATTTATCAACACCGTTGGGAACGGCACGCACATTCGCGTTTTTTGTGACCGCATTTGGCCTGTGCACATTTTTTGCGCCGCTCGCAAGTGCGAATCCAGCCGTTTTGGGTAGGACAGGATGGTCTGGTCTTGACATCCTCAAGCATGTATATGACGGATCATTGCGATTTTCGCCTGTTGCCTTTGATGTCCTCTCAACTTATTTGCTGATGCTATTCGCTATTGCTGCTCTGTGCCTTCCTCGTCCAAGAAAGCCATTGCTGGCTCTGAGCGTCCTCGGCATTATTTGCAGTTCTTGGGCCTTAGAAATGGGTCACGATACGCTTTTCGATTGGTTCAGCAACCCCGGAAGCACGCCTAGGACCGTGAGCTATGGTCCTGCGATGTATGCAATCGAAATAGTGATGTCAGTTTTACTCCTCGTTTCAGTGAACGGGGCTGAGGATTAGGTTCAGTAGCGTCGGCAGCGCCCATCGAGGCAGAAATACCGTCGCAACGCGACGGCTGCAATTCAAGATCTTCGACTCAACGGCCTGCGCTCCGCGAAGACCCAAACTTTTCGAATTGATATACTTAATTTGATGAGCGAGATCAGATGACTGAATCACAGCCCGCTAAAGCAAAAGAAACCGCGCCGCACGAACTCATCCACATCACTCTTCCCGTAGGCCTGCTGCAATGCAATTGCACCATCATCGGCGATCCGCTCACCCGCGAAGCTCTCGTCATCGATCCCGGCGATGAAGTAACTCGCATAATGGATTTACTCGGCCGCCACAAGCTCACTGTAAAAGCCATCGTCAGCACTCATGCGCACATCGACCATGTCGGCGGACTCAGCAAATTGCATCGTTACACCGGCGCGCCCGTTCTCATGCACCCCGAGGATTTGCCGCTCTATCAAGCCATGGAAATGCAAGCCGCGTTTCTGGGCGTAGCCGCGCCCGAGATCACCAGCATCGACAATTTGCTGAAAGAAGGCGACACCCTCCGCTGGGGCACCTACCAAGCCCACATCATTCACACCCCCGGACATACGCCAGGCAGCGTCTGCCTCTATGTGCCGCGGGAAGCAGGCACCGTCACATTAGTCGCGCCCCAACTTTTCGCCGGCGACACTCTTTTCGCAGGCAGCATCGGCCGCACCGATCTATGGGGCGGCTCAATGCCTCAAATCATGGACTCGCTACGAAGTAAGCTTTTGCAATTGCCCGACAGCACCATCGTCTACCCCGGCCACGGCCCCGCCACCACCATAGGCACCGAACGCCATTCCAATCCCTTCCTCATCGCTTAGCTAACTCTCGAGAACGCCAATTTCCTATCGCGATTCTTGGTAGTGGATCAGTTTCCTGTGCCGCGCTAATCGGGCGAGCGAACGCAATTTGACCGCTTGCCATGGTGACGGAGCGAGATAAACTGAAAAGGAGATGGCCGCCGTTCCGTATAAGGTTTACGTCGTTGTTGACCGAGAGTTCGGAGAAAAGCTAGCCAAGCTTGAGCGGGGCGTACCTGTGTGGATAATAGACACGTCCGCTAACAAGCTCGTGGCCCAACGCTTTTGGAATGCGCGTTCGGATGAAAACCATCTTACAGGCATCACAACCTTCAGCGACCTGAACTCTTTATCCCCGGAGGAAATGTTGCTGGGTCACCTCGACACGATTGAATTGCATCATGGGTCTCTCTCGGCCAACCCGCCGTATACCGTTATCGAAGTTTTTGGTATGCAACTTACCGCTAAAGCGAAAAATGTACTTTCCGAATACGGCTTCAACGCCTTTCAAATCGCCTTGACGGGATTCACGGCTAGCCGGGTCAAGGCGTTGGATTAAACGCGAGCCACTATTTAACTCCGTCAGCTTCCTTCTTCTTGCGCAATTCTTCCATCACCGATTGCAACAATTCCTTAGCGTGAGTCAACTCCATCGAAATAATCCGCAGGTCCATCGCAGGTACCATCGGATTTCTGTTACTCGTGCAGTACACCCCGTGCTGCCCCACAAGCACCAACGCATTCGTCAGCCGGTCCAGCGAAACCGCCAGCCGCCCGCGCTCCAATCCAAACATCTGCTCATAGCGTTCCAGTTCTTCCCGGTGTTCTGAAAATGCGTTCATCATTCCTCGAATTCGCGATTTGCAGGTCGCGGCTTTAGCCTGCCCGCCGAGGCGGGCCGCGCCGTCATAGTTGCTTTACGGGGGGCTTCAGCGCCTGATGTCTAAACTGATCTCCCCGCGCTCCGTAGCAAATCGGGCACACAGCCCCGCAGCAAACTTTACCCTACACCCGCCACATACCATAATTTGCTCAGCCCGCAATGGGATTCAAAAAATTCACCGGGCTACGCGGTTGATTTCCATGTTAAACAGTTCTTTAGCGCCGGCTACTAGGCCGGCTGGAGTGGCAAGAATGCGACGTTCCGATTTGGTACAGCACAAGGACAAAGACAAGGGCGGCATCACCCGCACTTCTCAAATCGTTTTTGGCGAACGCCAGCATCTCCTCCGCGTTCTTGACTCGCTCGAAGGCACTTCGCTCCAGATCGCCCGCATGCAACAGGAGCGCCGCATTCTCGAAGAGCTCATTCACGCCCGCACTCGCGAACTAAACCAAATCAACACCGCGTGGGACGAAAAAATCGGCCTCGTCCTCAGCGCCGACGCCAAGCCCGACATGCTTGAAAAGCTCGTCAAACAAGCTCCCGAAGAGGATTTTTATCTCTTGCGGCTCATCAGCGAACACCCGCGCGCCAATTCGAAAACTCTGAACAAACTCGCCAAGCACCCCTACGCCGCCATCCGCGAGAATGTCGCGCGTCATCCCAACGCCGATGCCCCCACACTAACGTGGCTCAGCAAAGATCGCAGCCAGCCCTTGTGGTATCTCGTAGCCTTCAATCCCAACACCCCCACGCCATTGCAGCGCCGCCTGCGCGATCGCCTGAAACGCCTGGGTGAAACCCAACCCTCCAAATAATTTTCAATCATCAGCTTTTTCCATAATCCAGCATCGTAATGAATAATCTCTCGCCGATCTTTCGTTCCATCCCTCGCAAATAAAGCCACCAAAAAAGTCACGAATTTTCCAACCCAATCGCTGCCAAACCATGCATCATGTAACTAAACATTTTCTTTATCAGGTTATGACGGAAAAAAATAACGCTCTCTCACGCGGCATGCGATTCGTGCGTACCAACATTTACTTAATGTCCGGGATCTCTGCCGCAGTCATCATCCCGTGCTTCTGGCATCGCCACATCGAAGCCGGCGACCTCCCCAGTCACGCTTTCAACGCCTGGCTCGCTACTCTGATCCAGCAGGGAAGAGCCCCCGGCCTTTACCTCGCTCCGCAGTGGTACAACATTCTCTTCGATCTTCTTCTTTTATATTCCGCCAAGCTCTTCGGTTTCGCAGCCGGCCCCAAAATTGTCGTTGCAATCGCCGTGCTCATTTTCTTCTGGGGAGTTTTTTCTTTCGTCGCCGCCGTTACCGAGCGCCCACCCTGGATCCTTACCCCCTGCATCGCCATGCTCGCCTACGGCTACACCTTCAACATGGGCTTCTTCAATTATTACCTGTCGATGGGCCTCGCCTGTTTCGGACTCGCGATTCTATGGAAGCAGCCCCAACGCTCTGACTGGCTAGCAGCAATTCTTGTCTTTGCCCTCGCAACCTTCGCCCATCCCATCGGCCTGCTGTGGTTCGCTGGGGTGCTCGCGTACATGGCCATCAGAAAAAAAATCCGCTGGCCCTGGAGGCTCATTCTCCCCGCCGCCATCGTCGCCATCTTTATCGCAGGGCATTGGTATCTGGAAAATTGGTCGGACTTTGAATTCAGTTGGCCTGAACGGCCCTTTTACGTTTTCAACGGTTTGGATCAGTTTGTCGTCTACAGCACCCGCTACCGTTCCGTCGCCTACGCTCTCCTCGCAATTTTCATTTTCTGGTTGGCCAGCGAATATTTTCAGCGCCGCGAAGCGCCCACCTCTTCAAATCCCTTTTTTCTCTCGCTGGAACTATATCTCGTGGCTTTCTGCGTAATATCACTTCTCCCGCAGAATCTGCGCGGTGGCCCTTACTCGGCTTGGATTGGCTTGCTGGTCTCCCGTCTGACGATCATCGCCGCCATTTTTGCCCTCTGCATCCTCAGCACTCTGCGGCCCAGCAAACCCGCTGCGCTCGCCACATTAGCGTGCTCAATATTTTTCTTTACCTTGCTCTATCGCGACACCGCCGCGCTCAACCGTCTCGAAGCAAACGCCGATTCCCTCACCGCCGCACTTCCCTTCGGCACCCTCGTCATTCCAACACTCGCTTCTCCACCAGATTCACGTATTCAGTTCGTCCATCACATCGTCGACCGCGCCTGCATCGGCCACTGCTTCACCTATTCCAACTACGAGCCTTCCTCGTTCCAATTCCACGTCCGCGTCAATCCCGGAAGTCCACTCATTTCCTACTCATCCGCCGATGCCCAGGAAATGGAAGCAGGGAACTACGTCGTCCGCGCCGGCGACCCATCCTTCGTCGACATCTACCAATGCAGTCCCACCGACTTCACCATCCTCTGCGCCCGCACCCTAACTCCCGGCGAACAAACAGGTGCCCCCGCAATTAAATAGACATGTCGCCAAATCAAACAAATGCGGAGGGTGGCCCAGGCTTGCTCTTCAGCCTGGGTCTTGGTTGCCGTTCTCTATGGGTTTCTTACAGTCTGGCCGTCGATCGACTTCTAGCTTTTTTTACTTCCCAGCCTGTCGTGAACTACCTCGATGCTTGTTTCGAGCTCGTGTTCGACCACGCCGGTGAACTCGTAAATGTTCGTTTCGTTGTGCCTTCTCGTTCAGAGCGGCTTGGACAAAATAGGCTGACCGCGTCATACCGGCTTCTTCCGCCAACCGGTCTATTCTGTCGATTTGGCTCTCTCTCGCAGTGATGTTCACCCGGACTCTCTTCTCGGAATCAACGTTCACGAGAATTGCCACGGCATTTTTCATGGCCGGGTCGTCCGCGATGTCATCTAGTGTGGATGGCGCCGGTACCGTTTCTCCGTCCTCGATCATCCCCGCAATGTGCAACGCCAAAGCCTCCTCTGCATTGCGTCGAGACTCTTCAAGAGTCTTACCCGCAGTTATGCAGCCGGGAAAATCAGGAAAACTCACCCCGAAATCCGATTTGCGATCTTTGTGAAGATAAGCTATGTAATCCATTTATCACCTTAGTCTGAGTCCTGTCTGTTTTTCGATGCTTTTCAGTGTGCCTATCGGTATGTCCCGCTTCGGGTACGGCACCGTGACTCGACCTTTTTTAGTGGGGTGTTTAAATTGCTTGTGACTTCCTTCGTGATTAACCTCATACCAGCCATCGTCGGTTAAACGCCGTACGATCTCCCGGCTGTTCACAAGTTACTTACACACTTTTTACACACTTAATAAGCATAGGTTATTGGTTGCGGACCGTCAAGAGGAAACCCACGACCAAGCTAAAATGGAGCTCACCTGCTTGTTTGAAAAGCCGTTCACGCGCTTACGACTACAAATTGATGTGCCCATAGCGGCGTGCCACAGACCGTGCGGCGGAAGCCAGCGAGCGTCCCGTGCCCCTGCGTTGCCAAACACCAGGAATCGCTAATCCACAACTCGGGCAAGCCCCGTTCTTCAAATTATTTTCCAAAACGTTGTGCCACGACCGCCGTATCAACAGCTCGCCGCAACTCGGGCAAGCGGTGTTCGCCCCTTCGCTGAAAATGTTGCCTTCATAAACGTAGTGTAGCCCCGCATCAACCGCAATTTTCCTGGCGCGATGCAAAGTCTCCGGAGGCGTAGCCGGCTTATCCCGCAGCTTGAAATCCGGATGAAAAGCCGTGAAGTGCAGCGGCACATCCGGCCCCAAATGCTGCATCACCCATTCCGACAACTTCCCAATTTCCTCGGCGCCATCATTCAACGTCGGAATCAACAAATTAGTCAGCTCGAACCACACCGAAGTCTCATTCTTCAGCCACTGCAGCGTGTCCAGCACCGGCTGCAGATGCGTCAGCGTGATCCTTCCATAAAAATTTTCCGTGAACGCTTTAAGGTCGATGTTGGCGGCATCGACGTGATCGTAAATGTCGTGGAACGCTTCGCGCGTAATATACCCATTGGAAACCATCACGGTTTTCAAGCCGTGATCCTTCGCCGCTTTACAAATATCTATGACGTACTCGCCCCAGATGGTCGGTTCGTTATAAGTAAAAGCAATCGATTCGCAACCATGCTCGATCGCCAGCTGCGGCACATCTTCAGGCGCAACGCGTTGCGAATGCACTTGGTCCTGCCGCGATTTGGAAATGTCCCAGTTCTGACAAAAAAAACACCCCATGTTGCAGCCCGCCGTGCCCATGCTGAACACCCGGCTGCCTGGCAAAAAATGGCTCAACGGTTTTTTTTCGATGGGATCAATCTGCAACGCAGCAGGCGAGCCGTAGCCCAGGCTATAGAGCTTCCCTCCGCGATTCACGCGGATGAAGCAAAACCCGGCCTGCCCCGCATGTATGTGGCAATGACGCGGACAAAGGTAGCAGTGCAACCGGCCGCCCGGCTCCGCTTCCCACCAACTCGCTTCGTGAAGTTGTTCGGTTTCCTGGAGGATGGCTAACTCTTTCACGGCGCCCCCTTCCAGCAATGATTATAGCGCGTCTATCAGCCGTTGTTTGTGCGCATAGCGTGCCCGTTAGCCGTTGTTCACGCCAGCGAAATTAATTAGCGATGGACGCGTTGCTCCCGCCGCCGCTGTCCCACCCACTCGATGAATTCTTCCATCTGCGCTCGATATTTCCATGACAACTGGCAAAATTTGCGAGCATCCAATGGCGCTGCCTCAGGCCCAAAGAAAGTTTCAAATCTCCACCGAATGTACGGACTGTTCCACGGATTCAGCCGATATCCGCGGGCAATCATCCAGTAGTAGCGAAGCGCCTCAATCATTTAGTTTGTTGTCCTACTCCCGAAGCGCCATCCACTATCCTAATTCCCAGCCATCGGGACTGACACATGTTCATGCACCAGCAGCCAATTCGAACCGCGCTTTTCCCAAATGCTCGTGTACCGCAGCTCCGCCTCCATCACTTTGCCATCTTTGGTCTTCTCATAGAAGTGCATCGGCACGGTCGTCCATGTCACATTGCTGCGTCGTGTGACTTTCAGATCTTTTCCGGCGGTTAGTTTTACTTCCGCAGCGCTATCCAACAGCGCTTTGTGCACCCCAGGAACGTACTCTTTCCAACCGTGATAGGAGAACGGTGTCACGTCGTAAAAAATCAGATCGTTATCTTGCGCGTAGAATTTCGCAGCATTGTCGGTGTTCCCAGTACTCCACGCTGCGCAGTAGTCATCTGTCAATTTTCGGAAGATAGCATCGTCATCGCCTCGCTTTTGCGCGCGCGCCACCCCAAATGTAAGCAGCACGACACCTAGCGCAAATCCCGCGCATAACAACAAACGAGCCCGTGGCCCTTGGCTGGAACGAACCGGTAATGAATTGCGTGCAATAAACATGAGCATCCTCCGCGGACGGCGCTCATCGAGGAAAAACGCCGTGTGAATTGCGAATAACCTAATGCGCTAGGATGAATTTTGCAAGGGGGACGTGAAGGCCAGGTGAGATAGTCAGTAGAAAGTCAGGCAGTCAGACGTCGCACCCAGATGCGCGTGGTGGCAGGCTTACCAAGGTGCAGTTTCTTATTGTTGGCGCGCAGCGTCATAGTCTCGTCGTACTCGCGCTTTAAAACATCCACCCTGGTCGAAGGCCGCAAATGCAATCCCTCAAGAAATTCCAGGAATTGCCGGTCCTTCTCATAAACACAAACAATTTCTCCAGACTCCGTGGCCCGCAGTTCCGCCAGCAGCACCGCGCCATGTTGCCGGAGCTTGGCAATCCCGCCGCGCATCGGCACTCCGTGAGGGCAACTCTTCTTATTCCCAAAACGCTTCAGCAACAGCGCCTCCACCTCCGGAGAAATGGCATGCTCCATGCGCTCCGCTTCATCGTGCGCTTTGGCCCACGATAACCCGATCACTTCGGTAAGCAGCATCTCCGCAAGCTGATGCCGCAACGCTAGCCGCTCCGCCACCGCGCGCCCCTTGCGTGTCAGGTCAATCCGCCCGCTGCGCTCCACTCGCACGTGCCCGTCGCGTGTCATCCGCTTTAGCGCCGCCGTCACCGCCGGTGGAGTAACCCGCAGATCTTCCGCCAACCGCGCACTGATCGGCGTCTGGGCTTCCTCGAGCATCTCCCAGATCGATTTCAGATAATCTTCCTGCGATACGCTGGTTTTATCCCGCCGCATTTATTTCCCGTGATCCCGGCTAACTTTGCCGCCAGACTTTAGCACCGCATCTCCCAACTCCGCACCTCTCAAACGCGCCGCCAACTCCGAAACCCGCCGCTGTATGTCTTCATAGATTGTCTGATAAAGAACCGGATCGCTGCCATAGGGATCCTGCACATCCCAGTCTTCCACTTTTCCGTAATCCATAAACGCGCGCTCTTTAGCTAAGCCACTCATGTTTATCACCATGTCCGCGCTATCCCACACCGCGCGCGTGATAGGCGTGGAAGACAAACCGTCGATGGAATAACCGTTCGCCGCCAATGTCTGCATCGTAAGCATGGGCACGTACCCCAGAGGCGAAAGCCCGGCGCTGCATGACTCGACCACATCCGCAGCATCACGTCGCGCAATCGATTCCGCCATCGGGCTGCGGCAAGCGTTGCCCAGACAGACAAAAAGAACTTTCTTCCTGCGGGATTTTTCCTTTGAGGTCGGCTGTACCGCGGGCTTCTTCACGTGGAAGACTTTGCAGTCGTTAATTCTCGCTTGCTGCGCTCCGGTTTAGCTACCTTTGGTTTCGCGCCATTCGCTTTACTTGAATCATGGCCGGATTCCGCGGCAAGTTTCAAAAAATATTCATGCACCGTAGTGTCAGAAGTCAGTTCAGGATGAAAAGTAGTGGCCAGCAATCGTCCCTTTTGCACGATCGCGGGGTTTCCCGCATGTTTGGCCAGGATTTCAATCCCCGGCCCGGTGCGCTCGATGATCGGCCCCCGAATAAAAACCATCTCCAGCGGTTCATCCTTCAGCGTGGACTTTGCGGAAAAAACGTCGCTCGCGATCTGCCGCCCGTAACCGTTGCGCAAAACGGTCATGTCCAGCAATCCAAGTGAGTCCTGCTTCGGATTCTCCACTTCGCTGGCCAGCAAAATCGCCCCCGCACAGGTCCCAAACACCGCGTGTCCATCCGCGACAAATTTCTTGATCGTTTCGGCAAGCCCTTCTTCCTGCAAAAATTGCAATTGCGTGGTGCTTTCCCCGCCAGGAAGAATCAGCCCGTCGCACCCGTCCATGTCGGCGGGCGTGCGCACTTCCACCGTCTCTATGCCCATGCCCTCAAGCATCGCAGCATGCGCAGCAAAATCGCCCTGAACCGCCAGAATCCCGATTTTCACTCTCTAATCCCCGATGCTTCTGATCGCCGATGCGCGAATCGCGCTGATGTACTAATCGCCGAATGATAATTTTTGCCGTCCGTCGCAACGTGCCTCACCACCCGCGCGTAGACATCATGTCTTTTTCTTCCATCTGCCGAATGTCCAGACCCTTCATCGCCTCGCCCAATTCCTCGTGCGCTTCAAGCACCGCCTTGGGGTCGTCGAAGTGCGTGGTCGCTTTAACCACTGCTTTCGCGCGAGCCTCCGGATCACTCGACTTGAAAATCCCAGAACCCACGAACACCGCCTCAGCACCCAGCCGCCGAACCAGCGCCGCATCCGCAGGCGTAGCAATCCCGCCGGCAGAAAAATTCGGCACCGGCAGCTTCCCGGTCTTCGCAATCTGTCGGATCAAATCCAGCGGAGCGCCCAGCTCCTTAGCCTCATGCATCAATTCGTCGTCGCGCAGGGTAGTCAATTTCTTCATCTGCGCAACAATCGTACGCATGTGCCGCACCGCTTCCACCACGTTGCCCGATCCCGCCTCGCCCTTGGTGCGAATCATCGCCGCCCCTTCCGCAATTCGCCGTAGCGCTTCGCCAAGATTCCTCGCGCCACACACAAAAGGTACCCGGTAATCGTGCTTCCAGATGTGATTCTCTTCGTCCGCTGGAGTCAGCACTTCGCTCTCGTCAATAAAATCCACTTCCAGCGCCTGCAGCACATCCGCCTCCGCGAAGTGCCCGATGCGTACCTTGGCCATCACCGGAATCGTCACGGTAGCCATAATCTCGCGAATCACTTTGATGGACGCCATGCGCGCCACGCCGCCCTCTTTGCGAATGTCCGACGGCACCCGTTCCAGCGCCATCACCGCGCACGCCCCAGCCTTCTCCGCGATCCTCGCCTGATCGGCAGTGGTGACGTCCATGATCACGCCGCCCTTCAACATCTCCGCCAGCCCCACCTTCACCCGCCATTCCTTGGGTCCGACGTTTCCGTTGGCGCTACCGTTCACCTTTTTCGCATCCATAAACTTCTCCTCTCACTCGCCATAATTTAGATGGCTGCAAAGTAACATTCGACCGGCCGCTAGTTTCTGCATTTCTAACCTCGAAGATCGAATCTCTAACTTCTAAGAATTACAAACCTTGCCGTCCCGCGCGCCAAAACATCACCCGCGGCATTCCGAATCTCCCCACTCTGAAAAATATTTCGCCCTACGAAATTCGTCTCATGCGCTTCCACGATAATTTCCTCATCCACGCGCACCGGCTTCAAAAATTGAATCGACATCTCCGCCGTCACCGCCCGCGCCTCGCGAAACCTGCAAACTTTCCCCATCGCCTCATCGAGCAGGGTAGCGATAATTCCGCCGTGTCCCATGCCGCCCCCACCCTGATACCGCGGCCCCAGAACAAATCGTCCAACAATCCGCCGCCCGACATTGTCCTGCGTAAACGTCAACTTCATCCCGCCATCATTCGCCCCGCCACATCCGAAACACTTATTTTCCGGATTCGGCGCTAAAATTATCTCGTCGCTCAAATTAACCCGAGCCTTCCCTAACAAAGAATCAAACCAGCGCCACACGACTGCGTTCCGCGCGTCGCACACCCCGCTGTCTCTTGCGCATCTCCACGCGCAGCATATCCGCAAGCGTCGTTACTCCACGCGCAATCTGCTTTTCATCCAGACTCGCAAATCCCAGTCGCAACGTATTCGGCAGCGGATTCTGTACATAAAAATATCGCCCCGGCGCAAACAGCACGCCCCGTTCTTTCACATGAATCAGCAGTTCGCTCGCATCAAATCCTGGAGGCAGCTCCAGCCACAAGCACATTCCGCCTTCTGGAGGCGTCCACCGCGTCCCGTCCGGCATATGCTTCCTCAGCGCCTGGTCCAGCGCCTCCAGCCGCGCCGAATAAACCTTCCGCATCTTCGCCAGGTGTTTGGTAAACAGCCCGCGCCGCAGAAATTCCGCCAACGTCGCTTGTGCCAGTTGATCGGTATGCAGATCGGTCGTCTGCTTTACCAGTCGCAGCCGCTCCACAGCCGCCGCGGGAGCCACAATCCACCCCACACGCAATCCCGGAAACGCCACCTTCGCGAAGCTGTCGATATGAATCACCAGATTCGCGCGGTCCAGTTGCTTCAGCGATGGCACCCGCTCTTCCCGCAAGTGCAATCGCGCATAAATATGATCCTCGACAATCGGCACCTGATGCCGCGCCGCCAATTCCAAAACTCTTCGTCGCGATGCCAGCGACATCGACGTCCCCGTCGGATTATGAAAATCCGGCGTCAGAATAATCAACTTCACGCGATTAGCCGCCAGCGTCGCCTCCAGAGCTTCTACATCCACGCCCAGCTCGCTATTCGGCTCCGCGTGCGTCTTCACCGGCACCGCCAGGCACCGCGCCCGCGCTCCATGAAAAATCGCTACCGCCCCCGGATAGGTTGGATTCTCCAGAATCACCGAATCGCCCGGCCGCACGAACGCTTTGCTGATCAAATCCAGCGATTGCTGGCATCCATCCGTGATCAGCAAATTCTCATCCTTAGCCGCAATCCCTTCGCGTCCGAGCATGTCCAGCAACGCCAGCTTCAACGGCGCGTATCCATCCGATGGCCCAAGATTCAGCACATCCGTAGCTTCATTGCGAAGCACCGCATTCACGCAATGTTGCAATTCATCCACAGGAAAAAATTCCTGCGCCGGCCGCGCCATCACAAACGACAACGCATCCATCGGCGCGCTGGCCGTCAGTCGGCTCAAAATCTCTTCTCCGCGCTCATCCGCAAACAGCAACTCCCACCGTATCCCGTGGTTGCCATTCAGCACCGGTGGGGCAGGGGGGGTAATCTTCAACCCATTCCCATTCCGCTTAATAAACGTCCCGCGCCCCACATGCCCCTGAATCAACCCCTCGGACTCCAGCTCGGCATAAGCATTCGCCACCGTAGTGCGATGCACGCCCAGCATATTGGCCAGCTCGCGGCTCGCCGGAATCCTGTCGCCATGCCGCAAATCGCCCGCATGCACCAGCGCCCGCAGTTGATCGCGCAGCTGTATGTATAGGGGAACGTGACTTTCAGATTGGAGATGAAGAGGAAGCATTGTCTCTCACCCTGAGCCAATTCTACCACCCATTGGCCTAGCACAAGAGCCAATATGTCTCCGACAAGTCGCCACCCTGTCTGTCGGCCGCCTCTTTGTAGGTCGCCGCTTTAGCCGCGACCTAAACGAACCGCCCACGCGGGGCTTTAGAGTCGGTGTGAAGACTCGCTGGCCGTCCGATTTTGAAGCCCTGAGAATTGCACTTATGTCGATGACTCCTAAATTCGTGGATGCGACGTCGAGTGCGGCGGTGTTATAGGGCGCGCCACATGCGCGTCAGGTTGTGCGCGGTGGTGGTCGGCGTCCACTCCGCCGCAACATTCTGCAATCGGCAGCGACGAAAACGCCGCTTGCCGCGCTGCCCTTTCAACACTCCGTTCACCGGTTCGACGATGGCCTTGCGCCGCCGATACATCGCGCGCCCCGCGGGGTCTCGCAATTTCCGCCGCATGCGCCGGGTCTTTCGCGCGCGACCGCAGGCGACCGCCGCGATTCAGCCAGCGGGCCAGATTCGAGTCCGGAACATAGCCGTCAATGCTGCGTTCCTCCAGA
The DNA here is from genome assembly GCA_035490135.1 of Candidatus Methylomirabilota bacterium. Taxonomy (GTDB): domain Bacteria; phylum Acidobacteriota; class Terriglobia; order Acidiferrales; family UBA7541; genus Acidiferrum. The sequence goes on along the minus strand of DATHGV010000135.1, from coordinate 15,596 downwards.
GCACGCAAATTGTCCAACGAGAAGAATCCGGTATCGGCGCTGGCCCGCTGGGGTTTCTCACCGCACTGCTGCTCCACCAACTCAACCATGGGCAGCAGCAATTCATTGTCGTTGGTCTCCTGCGTTACGCGCTGTGCCACAATCAAGTGATCTTCGCTGACCGCCAGCGCGGCGGTGTAGCCCAGCGTGAACCCGCCGCGCTCGCACAGAAAACGACTGTCCGGATCGGTCCGCGAGAGTTTCTTCAGACCCGATTTGCGCAACCGCTCGAACCGTGCAGGAATCGCGGCAAGTTGCTGTTCCAGCCGCGCGATCACTTCACTGTCCACTTCGCAGCCCGCTCCTTCGTTCGGATCGTCGGCATCACACTGCCGCTGCCAACGGCGAATATCTCGCCGAACTCGCGCGCGCATCCCGCAGCGCCTGCTCGGTGTCCAGGCGGTCCCGCGAAGCGTTCGCCGCGAAGCGCGTCGAATCAATCGCCACATGGCCAAGCTTGCCCATGTTCGCTTTCCGCGCCAGTTCCACCACTTGTGTGAACAAATCATTCAGTCCCTTGGCGTGCCGTCGCCGGAACGCCTTCAGTGTCCAGTGATCCGGCGCGGCCCCGCCCGCCAAATAGCGAAATCCCAAATCCTCGCGAATGCGCTGTTCCAATCTTAGGCGAACTGGTCACTCCCAGCGCGTAGGCGTACAGCCAAACCGAAGCCAACATCTCCGGTGCATAGGCCGGGCCGCCCTCCTCTCCGTACTCGTTCCGCAAAGCCGATAAATTGAGTTTGGCCATCACGCGTCGGACCAAGAAACACAGATGACCCGAGCCCAACACATCGCAGACACTCGGCGGCAGCAGATAAGCTTGCTCCGGGTTGTAATCGAAAAATTTCGCCATCGCGTCTCCTCTCGTGTGCAGTATAAGAGACGCGTCAACTCGAGTTCTCACGCAGATTCTTTAGGCCCAGAAGGCGCAACCATGAGCCGAATTGTTAGGCTGGTCCATCAACCGGCGTTTACTTCGTGACCACACAGACCTGGCAACGTCGCGAATTATTTCGAAAGGCCGCCCTTCCTTTTTCAGAGCGGCTTCTCGCCGTTGCCGATTCAGGACTTGCGGCTCCCACCGCCATGCAAAACCGCAAATGCTCAGTTTCGCTAAGCCTTCTCAGCCTGCGCCACCCGCGCCCTCACCATTTTCTCAATCAATGTCGTCGGCAGCGCCTTGTTCGTTGGAAACTGCACAGTCCCTTTTGACATCGTAAATCCCGCAAGCTCATCCCTAAACTCTTCGATCACTGACGCGGTAGGGAACAAGCTGCAATGCTTCGAAAACCCCGCGTACCACACCAGCACCTTCTTCGCCTTGAACGCCGGAATCTGGTAACTGATTATCTCCACAGCTTCTGCAGGCACCGCCGAGCGAATCGCCACGCGCATCTCCTTCAATCTGCTCCGCGCCGGCTCCGGCACACGCGCAATATATTTATCCACATCTTTCGGAGCACCTTTGCCGGTACCCGAAACTTTCTTACCCCGGCCAGCGACCCGCTTACCCTTAGCCGAAGCACGCACACCTTTACCCGCGGATCTACCAACGCCAGCTTTCCCCTTCTTCATTCGCGCCATGTTCCTAACACTCCTTCTTCAAGTCCACGGTTCGTTCTGGTCCTTCCATCCTTATGGTGTTTTTCATGGCTTTCCTGCCTGTGCCTTGGCAATGGCCTGCTCCACCCCGCTCAGAAAAACGGCCTGACTCATGTGGTCGAAGGCGCCCATTTGTTCGTCATCAAGAGGATGGACCTCAGAAGTGTATTGCGCCTCCCCCTCGCGACACGACTATTTGCTCTCCGACTGCAAGACTCGCAGAGGTGTCTTGCTTGAGGACCCGGTCAACCCGAACTTGATAGTCAGGATAAACGTATGTACGATCGCTGCTTACGAATGCCTTCCCTCTCAGAACCGTCCCGATCACAATGGCCGCAGCCGGCGCTACCGGGAAAGGGTCCAGTGGTGCAGCGCAGTCACTGATCTGGACTACATAGTCTTCGCTCGGCTCCTGAGCAGTGCTATTGGCCGGGTCCGTGATCTCCGCATAAGTGCCTTTGTAGCGGCTCTCCCTCACCACTCGTCGCTGTTGATCGGAACCAAGTTCATTGGAATTATTTTCAAATTCGCCTTTGGCCGGAACGTCGGAATATTTGGTCGGCTTCTTAAGGCGCTCCGCTTCTACTTTCTTCGAGTCGCTTTGTTGATCTCGCACAACCTCTTGTTGTGGCACGGCCCCCATAGACCCGGGAAGCGCGATATAGAAAAAGCTGAACGCCGCCGCGACGATAGTCTTCATGTCCCACCCACCCCCGAATCTACTCGTTCAAGGTTCGCCCTTGAACTTTCTGAAAAAAATTTTATAATCAAATTAGTCGACACTCCAGTTGACTAAGGAGGTGATCCCTGAGGTACACGAAAATTTGATCTGTAAAAAAGAACGGCGCGTGTGAGTCCCCCACGCGCCTCTTTTTTTATGCCGAAAACAACTCCAGGCATAGCGATAGGTGAACGCACGGGTAAAGCGTATCATCTAGAAATGAAGCGAGACCTGCCTGTTACCTGTTGTACCGAGTGTGGTGGTGTTGGTTACAACATGAGGGTCGCCAACGGTCGTTGCAGCAAAACCATCGGCGAACAACGTTGCAGTGGTACTAACGCAATTGCCGCCAAACCGTCTGACTGGATCGAATGTACGCACTGCCAAGCAACCGGATATTACCGCAATAAAGAATGCCCAAGCTGCAAAGGTGCTGGCTATCTATTCGTGGGCCTGCGGGATAAAGCAGCGGTTTAAACGCGCGCTTCCAAGCACTATTTCTTTTCCAACATAACTTCTGTGGATTTGATTACCGCTGAAACCGTGTCGCCAATCTTCAACTTCATCTCTTCTGCGCTACGTCTGGTTATCACGCTTTCGATGAGATTGTCGCCCACGCGAATCACTACATGAGCCATAACACCACCGAGCTGAAGTTCTTCAATTTTCCCTTCGAGTCGATTGCGCGCTGAGAGAGTCATAGCATGAAGCATACTTATATAACGCGCATCGGTCCACTCCCGTTCGAATGTTTCACCCTGGCCCTGCCGCTTACAAGATTATTCGTCGAGTAATCGAATTTACTTGTCAGCCTGAAGCGCCGCGCGCACCGAGCCGGAACTATTCGTATCGCAGTGCCGCCATCGGATCGACCCGCGTGGCGCGGCGGGCGGGAACGTAGCTCGCTGCGAGAGCCGCCAGCACTAGTAGCACCGCCGCAGCCGTTAACGTCGCCGGATCCGTAGTACCAATTCCGAAAAGTTGGCTCGCGATCATTCTTGTGGAAGCTAGCGCAATCGGCGCGCCGGTTCAACAGTGTCACCCTAGTTACAACTAGCCTCCCCGAAACCTCCGCCACGGCTGCGCGAATCTGACCCGGCATTGCTGTCGGATTCCCACTCACCCGCACTGCTACGTCTTCCGCATATCCTGAGCTGTGCGAACCTTGATCCGGAATCTGAAATGCCGCGCAGAATTCCATGGCCGGGACCGGATCGCGCAGAGAGTAATAACGAGCGTCCGCAGCCACTCCGACGATAGTCATGGCCTCTTCCTCATTGAATGGTGAACCAAGCGAAAATCTTTGCCCAACGGGATTGACGCCCGGAAAGAATTTACGCGCCATAGTTTGGTTGACTACCGTGACCAACGGCGTACCCGGGCGGTCCTCAGGCCCGATATCTCGCCCAAGAAGAATCGGAATACCCTCGGTTTTGAAATAGTGCGGTCCGACAAGTTCTTTGTGAACCATCATCGGCGCAGTTGGCATGCTCCGTGATCCTTCGATCGAGAAATTGCTCGTCCACGCGCTGCCGCTGAACGGCTCGGAGTAATCAACAGTCGCAGAAAGAACTCCCGGAATCGCCTCCATGCGCTCTATCAACGCCTGATAAAGGGCGGGTGTCTCGGTGCGATTGTAGCCTGCCGCCTCTGGATTAATCCGTGCCACGACAATATGCGCTTCATCAAATCCGCGCTCTTGCTCCGCCAGCTTTTGCAACGTCCGCACAAACAGCCCTGCGCCGAATAGCAGCACTAGGCTTGCGGCGATTTGAAAAGCAACAAGTCCATTTGCGAAACCGAAGCCCAGCCGTGCGCGGGCCGAACCCTTCACTTGTGTTGCGAGCTCGATACCGGTGGAGCGCAGCGCCGGAACAAGCCCAAACAATATTCCAGACAATATCGAAACGCTCCCCGTGAACAGCAGCACGCGCGCGTCGACCGAACCTTTCACCACCGAGCTGCTACCCGTCATCAGAGAAGCGAGAAACTCGACGCCCCAGCGCGCGGCCAGTATTCCAAGCGCGCCTCCCAACCCTGCCAGCAGCATGCTCTCCGTCAGAAGCTGCCGGATGAGTCTGCTGCGGCTTGCGCCCATCGCCAGCCGGATTGAAATTTCCTTCTCGCGGGCGGACGACCGTGAAAGAAGCAGATTGGCGATGTTCGCACACGCGATCAGCAGCACGATTCCAGCTATTCCTGCGAGGATTTCAAGCGCTTCTAAGTATGTGACGCGCAAGTAGGAAATGCCGCTGGCGCCCGGAGCTAGCTGAACATACGAGTTCGCAATTTGTTGGGTTGTTTCCTGGTGCGTCTGGGTGGCAAGGATCTGCTTCAGCTGGCTGTTGACGACTGTCTCGGCTTGTCGAAGCGTAACTCCTCGCTTGAGCCGACCCATAATGTTCAGCCAATACATCTGGGGATCGTCAGCGTAAGAATTCGTGGACATCACCCGCGGCTGAAACGCCAGAGGTAGCCACAGATCCGGTCGGTCGTATTTCACGTCTGAGAATTCGCGTGGGGCTACTCCGATGATCGTGAATGTCGTGCCATTGATCTCAACTACTCTTCCTATGACGGAGAGATCGTTGTGAAACTTTCGCGTCCAATACGTGAAGTTCAGCACTACCGTGGGCGACGCCCCCAGTTGGTCATCTTCGGCTGAGAACACACGCCCCGCAGCAGCGCGCAAACCCAAGAATGAAAAGAAATTTCCAGACACCAGTCTGCCATGGGCCAAGTCCGGTCGCTCCGTGCTACCCGGGAAGCGAATTTTCAAGTCATTCCAGCTGCTCCCGAACGCGCACAGTTCTTTGAACGTTTCGCTGTGGTCCCGGAAGTATCTGTAGTTCTCAGTCGAAAAGTGCAACCAATGGCCACTTTGCGTGCCGGAATTACTGCCTCCTTCTAGAGAACCAGAGAACAGCACAAGTTCATGCGGGCTTGCCTACTGGAAGCGTTCTTAGCAGGATCCCGTTGAGGAGGCTAAAAATGGAAGTGTTGGCACCGATCCCAAGCGCGAGCGTGAGAACTGCAACGGTGGTGAAGCCCGGAGCTCCGCGCAGCGTGCGCAAGCCATAGCGAGCGTCCTGCGCGACATGCTCAAACCATTCCCAGACGCGCCACATATGACTTTCCTTCCTAAGCGCGGGTTGTCGAACGGACGCCGAGCTGTTGCGGCCCGTGAACGGCCGAGTGTCGAATGTCTACACCCCTATATCAATAGGAACTGAGACAGCAAATGACAGTCTCGAGCTTTTGCCTTCTGCACAAAGATTTTTCGCAACGAATCCTATACTCCAATAAAATTGCCCAGGTTCCGCGCGGTGCCGTACCAGACTCTACATGCCGACTGTACGTGTTAACTAAGCATTAGAAAGCCACCAGCCATCACCCGCGCACCAACAGGTGTCATCTGGTTGTGAATTGCGCTTTAGCGATTTTACGTTTTGGCAATCGCCACGCGCAAATGCGGCAGACAATTTCTGTGCAGTCTCGTCATCGCGTGCTCCAAAGCAGGGAACGAACATCGCCGGGCAGACAAATCGCGCATCAAAACGATCTGTGCCACTGCGCGTTACTAAAAGCATGCCTCCCGCACCCGGCATTCCTCCAGGGCCGTCGGCCGGCGTCAGGGGAAATAGCAAGCGACCATTCACTTGCAAAGCGTCCAGCCAGACTTTTAATGGCGCTGTCGCTCCGGCATTCACATAAATCGCATCGCAAACTGGCAATGTCCCTTCAGAACCCGAGCGCTCCTGCACGGTGACATTTAAAAGATCGCTGAGATTTTGTATCGCCTTCTTCGCCAGGTCACGCTCGATCTCATAGGCCACAACCGCGCCACTCTCGCCCGTTAACCTCGCCAGCACGGCAGTGTAATAACCGGTCCCAGCGCCTACGTGGAGGACCTTCTCCCCCTCTTTGACATCGAGCGACGATAGATTAATTGCATGAAGAACAGGCTGCCCATTATTGATTCGGCGTTCCGGCGCAAGCGCCACCACGACATCTTGGTACAGAAATACAGGATCGTCGGTCGGAGTTTCCACGTAGTTGCCTCGCGCAAAAATCTTCCATGGCCCCGTACCAACAAAACGCTCTCTTGGCGTACCCGCAAATGCATCTTTCAACCGTTCGTTCTTCATTGCTCCCGCACTAGCGGTGATCAAATCTGCGTAGAAGTGTCGGTGCGCTTCCAATCGGTCCATAACACGTCCCTAGTTATCAAATCCCGCATACGCCTGGCATGCCCTCGGCACCGCACTCACAGAAACAATCCGCCGATAGTTTCTAACGCAATGTTAAAGGCTATAGCCGGCCCGGCCGAAAGCACCGATCCTGTGGCTAGGAGCATCAAATTATAGACTCAGGCATCAATTTCATCGGACGAATTATCGATTAGCCCATGCTAAAGTTTTGACAGGCAAATTACGTGTAAGACGGTATTCTTCAAGCAGAGGATGTCTTGGGAGATTGCAGATGAAGTTAGTCACACGGCTAATAGATTGCGTGGAAGTTGTCCAAATTAACGGCCGCATTGAACTAGGGGAAGGTTCCGCTGCGGTCCGCGATGTAGTTCGCGACCTCCTCGCCAAAGGCCGAAAGAAAATCCTCCTGAATCTCGCCGACGTCGATTACATCGACAGCGCGGGCTTGGGTTCGTTGGTCAGTGCCTTCACCAGCGTGCGCAACGACGGTGGGGAACTAAAACTCGTCCACCTTACCAAAAAGGTTCAAGACCTGTTGCAAATGACCAGGTTGTATACCGTTTTCGAAATCTTCGATGACGAGGAGCCCGCCCTTAAGTCCTTCGATAAATCCGCGGCTTCGACCGCATCATGAGAAGTTGGTCGCCTATGTTACTTAGATGCGTGAACACGAGACGTAATTGCGTTCAGACTCTCCAGTTCAGAGCCGAACGCACTATCTCGAAGACGGCCCAGGGTAGTGGGGCAATTGCAACGCTTACCAAAAAAATGCTCCAGAGGCTGGCTTGCATATAGGCGGCGTTGGTCATTCTCCCTGCCGCTAAAAGAATCAGAAATATCACGGACCCGTATCCGAGCACCTGAAATAGCCCCCTGGTTGCGTTAGCCCGCGTTTTTGTTTGCCAGTCCATGCGAAAACCTAGGCCTTATCCGAGCATCGTCACGCGTTCAATGCGCCTTCTTCTCCAACAGTTGCTTTAAATACAACTCCCAGGCCACCGCCCACGTGTGCGTGCCATGCCCATGCGTCAGCTCGCTTATCGGAAGCAACACAAACGTCCCGTTCTTCAGCCGCTTGCTTTCCTTCTCGGCAACCCCAAGTTCCGGTGGATTAATAAAATCGTCAGCAGAGTTGATCCACATAATCGCAGCGGTAATCTTCTCCAGTTGCGCCGAAGGATCGTAATTACGTGAAGCATTCACCTGGTAAAGCAGATCGTTCGCATCCAACGTATTCGCGCGCTTCTCCGCATCCTCTACATATTTGTCCGCGGCATCGCGAGTCGGCAGCGTCCTCTGCATCACCAGCGGCGCACTTCCCGCAATTACTAGAATATCTTCCGCCGTCCGCAGCCCTTCCGCAGGCTCTTCCTTATACTCGCCGCCACTCCACGCCGGATCCTTGCGAATAGCATCCATCAACATCTTTCGCCACACCCGGTTGCGCCCCGCAATTTGCACCGGCAGGCACGCCATAGGCATCAACGCATCCGCAAACTCCGGATAAGCTTCGCCCCAAACAAACGAATGCATGCAGCCCATCGATGTACCAAAGATCAACCGCAAATGCTGTATCTTCAGCCCCTCCGTAAGCAGCGCATGCTGAGCAGCCACCATGTCGTCGTAGTCATACGAAGGAAAGTGCGCATGCATTCCATCGCTGGGCTTCGAAGATTTCCCGTGTCCAATTCCGTCCGGCAGAATAATAAAGTAGCGGTTGATATCCAGAAGTTGCCCAGCACCAAATAATTCTCCGGCAAATTGCGGTTGCAGAAATTGCTGTCCCGATCCCCCGGTTCCATGAAGGATCAGCACCGCGTTTGTCGCGCGCCCTAGCGCATCGCGCGCTAGCTTTCCCAGCGTCCTGTAGTGCAACCGCAGCTCTGGAAGTTGTTCGCCCGACTTGAACTTGAAGTCGTGTGCGACATAATCGCCCTCGGTCACCGGATACTTGGGTGTCTCTGCCGCTGCCTGCCCAAACACCGTCGCCGCCGCAAATAATGCCCCACCCACCCATGAAATCAACCGCATCAAGTAATTCATTTGTCCACACCCCGAGGCCAGCGAATTTATCACACTCTCACGCGCCAGTCGGTGATTGACGGCACGCGCGGTCTGCCCCGACTCGCGGATAGGCCGTCATAGCGGCGCTCCCTCATCGTGTCAACCTCGCGTGGTCTAAGATCTGCGAGTCAGCTTTGTAGGTCGCGGCTTTAGCCTGCCCGCGGAGGCGGGCCGCGACGCCGTGTCACTTAATTCATGTGGCGTCAGCCCCTGCGTAATCAAATGGCGTAATGAAGCGTCCATGCACTTTATTTCGGCGCAAAAAACCGGTAGTCCGCCGAATACGGCACGCGCACTTCCTGCCCCGCATGCGCTGCATCACACCCTGATGCCGGCGCCTTGCCGCCCTTGGTATTAATTCGCTGAATAGAAGTGACCCGCGCCAGCACCCCATCACCTGCGTGGCTCACCACCTTCACCAGCAACCACGGAATCGACTCCGCGTCAGGCGAAGTCACGTTCGCCGCAGCTTTTCCCACCACTCGGCTCCCGTCGCTCGCTTCCCACGACGGTCCCGCGAAATGTTTCCCAAACGCTTTCCCGTCCTTATCAATTAGTTGCGCCTCCGGAGCCTTCAGCGTCCACCCAGCTGGTGTCCCATCCACTTTGCAAGAATAAATCTGATCGCCCTTGGCGTGCACCTGCACCACCAATTCCTCGCTGGCGGGCACTTGCAGCGCCGCCGGCACTTGTTGCGCCCAGACCGCAGCCCCCAACAAAATTACCTCCAGCGCACCTCCTGCCAAATTTCCGAAATTATTTATCATCACAATTCCTCCCGCTGATTTGCTTCCAATTCATAACAAAAACGGAGGGTGCCCCACCCTCGATTTGTAGGGTGGGTCTTGCCCTTTCCCCCAAATTATTCCGCATCTCGACGAATCAAATCGGCCCATCCACCTAAGTCCATAGCTTCGCACAGTGGGTCCTCCACTTTCCCCAGAAATTAGCCGCACAACAGCACGTCCTCAACTGGCCCCCGAGTACTCTCCGCTAAAATTAGTTCCCACCAGTTGCCGCCAGCTTTCTGAGTTACTCTCTATTGCATCAATTGCGCAACTAAAGGCTGCCGATGGAAAACTTTCCCAAAGCCAAAACTGTGACCGCCCCGGCAGCCGCATCATCATCACGCAAGCCGTACGTCTCCTTGTTCATCGCCACCGCATGCGGCCTCGGCTACATTCCTGTGGCCCCTGGCACGTTCGGTTCTCTCGCGGGTGTGGCTCTCGCACTATCCGTCTACCAAGTGCTAACAGCCATGGGTTTGGATATTTTCCAGATCATTACCGTTCGCGGGACTCAGGTCGATTTCCTCTTGATCATTCAGTGTGTGATCGCTGTTGTCGTCGCCGTGTCAGGTGTCTGGACCGCCAGCCGCGCGAGCCGCTACTGGCAACAAAAAGATCCTCAACGCGTGGTCATCGACGAAGTATCCGGCCAACACCTCGCACTCCTGCTGGGGTCAGCCTTACCGGTATGGTGGAGAACAACAAATTCCTGGGCGCCGCCCAAGCTCGGCTTCATAAGCTACCAATCGCCCCTTGGCTGGAAATATCTGCTGTTGGGCTTCATCCTTTTTCGCGTCTTCGATATCTGGAAGCCGTTTCCCGCGCGCCAAGCCGAGTCGCTTCCTGGCGGCTTGGGCATCATGGCCGACGATTGGGTCGCCGGCATTTACGCCGCCCTAGGCATTTGGCTCGGCCGCGCTTTCGGCTTGTGACCCCGAGCAATACCCGCCACGACATACGCCCAACGCAAAGCGAGTATGTTAGAAATTTTTAGTAAGTTTCCTGCTACCCCACTGTTGACACCGCGTGTCTCCGTCACCCACTATCAAAGTCCCCTCAACCATTGGCTTAGCGGCCCGGAAGCCTACGCGGAAATGTGTGCCCTGCGCCCTGACATCAAAGTGATTTTTACCACCGGCTATACTCCTAAGGCCAAACAGTTGGTCTCCGTTATAGAAAAGGGCGCGTTCATTCTGCGCAAGCCCTACAGCCTCATCAGCCTCAGCCAAATGATTCGCGGCGCCCTAGAGCACCACGCACTCTCTAGCTCAAAAGCCTTGGCTGTTCGTTAATCATAAACCTAAGGAAATTAACACTCTGTCTCCCCCCCAGCTAACGGCATCGCCTGATCCTCATCTTTTGCACAGGATTTTATCTGCCAAATTAATTTCGTCTTGCGTCATTACCACCGGCTGATAAAATTCCTGCAATGCAATCAGCCGTTCAATCAGTTTTTAACGTCGACGAACTTCGCGCCCAACTGCGTAAGATGGACGACGTAAAGCTGTGTGAGTTCGGCCAAGCCGCGCGCCACCTGACCACCGCAAGGGCCAGCTTGGGTAAGCCGCCGCTCCGCATTTACACACTTCAGCTAAAAGAGGCCACCGCCGAATGGCGCCGCCGCCATCCCAAAAATTGGCAGTCCGAATCCGTTAAAGAACAACACTCCTAGCCCCGCGCCGCATTTTCATTGATGCACTTGAAGTTCCTGAAATTCTCACCCACACCGCCACGCCAATTTCTCCGCCAGCTTCAAAAAATACCGCGCACTCACAGTTTGTCCCGGGAAGGAGAGCAGTGAGTACACGAGTACAAGAAAATCTAATCAACACCGAATATCTTGAACATCCGTTGACCGGGCACCAGGTGCTTTGTAAATATGCCTGCCCAAGTTGCTTCGACATGCTGGACGCCATTTCGTGGGTACTTGGCCCGACAAAAATGTTCGAATCATATGCCGTTGGGGTACGGCACTAATGCAGGACTCGCTCCAAGCCTATTTCAAAAAATAATTCTTGAGGAGAAAGTAAATGAAACGATATCTCTTACTAGTCGTGGCTGCCTTGCTCTGCGCGATATGCTTTACATGAGCGCAGGATTCTCCTTTGGCCCCACGCCCAAGCGATGAACTACGGTATAAACATGCTTCCAGAATCTTTTAGTATCAGCTACTCGCACTATTTGCATGTTCTCAGCAAAATACGAACTCTTTGCACTTTTTTGCAACGTCGACCCTTTGTTTTCATCACTTTATGAACTCTTTCCGCAAAAAACACCCGGGGTAGGGGGTAAGTATGCCTCCTAGATACGCTGCGCCTAAAAAGATGAGAACATCATCTAAGGCTGCTTACTCGCTCTTCGCCACCGACGGAGGACTCCACCATGGCGCAACCCCACCGTGTCATTGTTCTGGGCGGCGGTTTTGGCGGCTTGAGCGCTGTCCAAAGACTCAAGCGCGCCCCCGTCGAAGTCATTCTCATTGACCGCCGCAACTTCCATCTGTTCCAACCGCTTATGTATCAGATAGCTACCGGCTCACTCTCGCCCGGCGAAATAGCCGCGCCACTCCGCGGAGTTCTCAGCCGCCAAAAAAACACCCAAGTCCTCCTCGGCGAAGTCTCCGACATCGATCCCGCTGCAAAAAAAATCCAACTGCTCGACGGCGCCACCTTCGACTACGACTCCCTCATCGTCGCCACCGGCTCGCAAACCTCCTACTATGGCAACAACTCCTGGCGCGAATGGGCCCCCAGCTTGAAGTCCGTCGAAGAAGCCACAGCCATCCGCCACAAAATTCTCTACGCCTTTGAACGCGCCGAACGCGCCGCCAACCACGAAGAATCCCGCGCCTGGCTCACTTTCGTGATCGTCGGCGCTGGAGCCACGGGACTGGAGCTCGCCGGCGCCCTCGCCGAAATCGCCAATGAAACCCTCAAAAACGACTTCCGCCACATCAATCCCCAGGAAGCTCGCATCCTTTTAGTAGAAGGCGGCCCCCGCGTCCTGCCTTCCTTCCCGGAAGATCTTTCCGCCAAGGCCGAAAAGCTCGTCTCTAAACTCGGCGTTGAAGTCATGAAAGGCGTAATGGTCACCAGCATCAACGCCGACGGCGTCACCTTCCGTCGCGGCGACAAAACCGAAAGCCTCGCTGCGCGCACCGTTCTCTGGGCCGGTGGAGTCGAGACCACCACCTTCGGAAAAAAACTGGCTCAGCGCACTCACGCCGAAACCGACAAAAGCGGCCGCATCAAAGTAAATTCCGACCTCACCATCCCCAATTATCCCGACATATTCATCGTCGGCGATCTGGCCCATGCCACGGAAAAAGACGGCAAGCCCATGCCCGGCGTCGCCCAGGTAGCCATTCAGGGGGGAGCCTTCGCCGCCAAAATCATCAAGGCCCGCATCGAAAACAAGAAACCCGAAGCCGCCTTCCACTATTTCAACAAAGGAGACATGGCCGTAATCGGCCGCGCCGCCGCCGTCGCCGACATTTTCGGCTTTCATCTCTCGGGCTTCATAGCCTGGTTCACCTGGCTCTTCATCCACCTCATATACATCGTGGAATTTCAAAACCGCGTAATGGTTTTCATTCAGTGGGGATTTGAATATCTGACCTTCAGCCGTGGCGCCCGCCTCATCACCGGCAACGCCGCCACAGATTCAATCAAGCAGGCCGGCTGCGTTCGCACCTCCGGCGAATGCACGTAAAGCCCGCCGCAGCGAAATTAGTTCGCCGCGCGGCCAAAAAAGTTAATCCCAAAAAAAGTAATCCCAACAAAATCAGCGCATCAACAAAAATCAAAATAGAAAACACAAATATAGGCAAAATACTTCAATCTAGATTCCGCTCGAAAACAAAAACCTGCCCGCTCGTCCGCACCTGGCCGTTAGCCCACGAATTTTAACAACTCTCCAATCTGTTTTTCACTGAACGCATTCTGACCTTGCCACCAGTAGGCGCGCGCATCACCAAACCCCATTCTGCATCTGCGTCGGAACCCCTTCCGTACCTCCGAGCAAACAAAAATCAGGCCGGCTTCCAAATGGAAGACCCGCACATGCAATCGGAATGGGGACTTATCTTGCCAGTTAGACAAAAGAATCTCGCCACAAAGAATAATTTCTCCGCAAAAAAGAATCTCGTCACAAAAGAGAATTTCGTCACAGCAAAGAAGTTTGTCGCGAAAAAGAATCTGCTCACCGCGATCTTCACCTTGCTTCTGCTGTCCATCGCCGCGCCGGCCGGCTTCAGCTCCACGATAAATTCTCAGGTTTGTTACCTGTCATCCGGCACATGGACGAACACCCCGTTGTCTCAATCCCAGTCCGGCAGCTTTCGCATCACGTTTGACGCCACGCCTTCCTCCGCCAAGGTCGACGCAGTGCACGGACTGTCTTTCGGTCCAGCGTCCGCTTACGCCAACATGCTTGTCGCGGTGCGATTCAACATCGGCGGGTATCTCGACGCGCGTAACGGTTCCACATACTCAGCAGTCTCAGCAATTCCTTACGCGGCACGCGTCAGCTACCACTTCATTCTCGACGTGAACGTCGCGACTCACACTTACAACGCCTACGTAATGATCGGCTCAGTGAGAACAATCATTGGCACAAATCTCGCCTTCCGCAATGAACTCGCTCTGACATCATCTCTCAACTATGTTGCCGCGATGACCACCACAGGCAGCACCACCTTTTGCAACATTGCTTTGAGCAACTCTTCGATGGCGCCCTCCATCACCACGCAGCCCGTGAGCCAAGCGGTAACCGCAGGCCAGATCGCCAACTTCTCGGTCGCCACCGCTGGATCTGCTGTGACCTATCAATGGATGAAGAACGGTGTCGGCATCAGCGGCGCCAACTCTTCAAATTATTCCACGCCGGTAACAGCCATCAACGACAATGGCGCGCAATTCAGAGTCTCCGTCAACAACGCTTCAGGAACAGCGACTAGCAACTCCGCGCTGCTCACCGTCACCGCGCCAGCCATCGCGCCGGCCATCACTTTGCAGCCGCTGGCTCAGTCCGTCACCGCGGAACAAGCAGCAACATTCTCCGTGGCCACTACCGGCACGGCACCGATGACTTATCAATGGAACAGAAATGGCTCACCCATTATCGGAGCGACTTCGTCTCTGTACACGACCGCGTTGACGGCTGCTTCTGACAATGGATCGCAGTTTGCCGTCCGTGTCAGCAACAGCGCAGGCAACGTGGTGAGCATCCCGGCAACTCTGACCGTAAAAGCGGTTTCATTACCGCCGGGATGCCTACTGTCGGCCGGCACATGGGTTTCAACACCGCTGACACAAGTACAGACTAGCAGCTTCCGCATACAATTCGACATCACGCCTGTTGCCGCCATCGAGGATGGAGTGACAGGTTTGTCCGCAGCGCCAGGCGTCGCGTATACCGATTTGGTCGCCGCAGTGCGATTCAACCTAGCTGGAATGATTGACGCCAGAAACGGTGGCAGCTTCGTCGCCGCCACGGCAATTCCTTACACCGCAGGCACTGCGTACCACATTATTCTCGACGTGAACGTCGGCGCGCACACTTACAACGCGTACGTCATGCTCGGTTCAGCGCCGGTCGCCATCGGCACGAACCTGGCGTTCCGCACGGAGCAAGCTTCCGTATCTTCACTTGGTTACTTGAATGGATTGACGGTTACGGGAAGCGACACGATTTGCAACGCGGTCACCAGCACTTCGGCCGCGGCAACGCTGTTGCTTCACTCCAGCGCAAGCAGCTTGAACTTCGGCAATGTAAACGTGTCCAGCAGCAGCACCCAGAACGTAACGATGACCAACGCTGGAAATTCCAGCGTTACGATTGCGCAAGTGATGGTCGCGGGCGCCGGCTTCAACTCCACCGGAGCGAGCGGCATGACCCTTGCACCAGGACAAACCACCACACTGACTTCGACATTCGCGCCTTCCGCGAGCGGAGCAGCCACCGGCAAAATCACGGTGAGCAGCAACGCCACCAATTCTCCGTCCAGCATCTCTTTGTCGGGAATGGGCGTCACGGCTACCGCGCACACCGTCGCTCTGTCATGGGCTCCCGCGGTTACGGGAGTGACCGGATTCAGGGCCTACGTGAGCATGGTTTCTGGCGGCCCGTACGTTGAAATGGGGTCCGTGCCATCAACCACTCCGGCGTACA
>DATHGV010000134.1:0-3262 GCA_035490135.1 Candidatus Methylomirabilota bacterium | reverse complement strand
ACACTGTCGGCGATGCCTCGCGCTACTTCTTTTTGTTTGCCATGCAAACGATAGGAGCGGCGATCCTTTGTTGGTATGCCGTTCCGCTTTTCAGGCAAGTTCTTCTAGACCCGGGCGGGCATGTAGCGCGACCGGAAAATTTGGTCTGGTCGTTGTCGGCGATCACGTTGATGCAGGCGGGTTATTGGATACGCCGTCGACTTCGTCTGCCGCTACCGCAGCTTCTTCGTAACGCACTCGTTGGCTACATTGTTCTATTTGTCGCCCGCATGTCCTTCGTACTGGCTACCTCTGTTTTTGGCTTCGTCTTCATTGTGCGAAGGCCTGAATTCCAGATACCCGCGTCCCGCTACTTCGCTCTCATCATTGGCTTGTTCGCCTTGTTCTGTTACACTCAGGAACTCGAGCAACTGGGAAGAGTATTGATCGGCCCGGACTCCGGCAGATGAATTCCCGAAATCTTATGAGATGCAAAGATACAATTCTTTGCACTGGCCTTGCTTTCGCGGTGGTGCTGGCCGTTGCCTCACCCGCATCAGCTGCTTTCACCAAAGGCCGGGTAGTTGCGCCGTTTACTTCCGAATTCAAGGCCGGTGATTACGTCTGGCATCCAGAGGTTTCGCCTGCCGGGCCGGTGGTGATCATTGTTAGTTTGCCGGACCAAATCATATATGTCTATCGCAACGGCGTGCGTATCGGGCGCTCGACGGTGAGTACCGGAAAGCCAGGCAAGCGCACGCCGACTGGCGTATTCACTGTGCTGCAAAAGAAAGTCCAACACGAGTCGAACATCTACAAAGGCGCTAAGATGCCCCACATGCAACGGCTAACCTGGAGCGGGATCGCGATGCACGCGGGACAATTGCCTGGTTATCCTGCGTCTGCCGGCTGTGTGCGAATGCCGGAGGACTTCGCGGAAAAACTTTATTCAGTCACGAGCAACGGCACGACGGTGATCATCGCGGACAACAATTCTGCGCCATCTCACACCACGCGGCCGGGCGCGCTCTTCTCGGGCACGACTGGCGGTCTCCCGCAGCCGATTCCAGCAAGGGGTTTCGCCTGGACGCCGGAAAAGGCAACGAAGGGGCCAGTCTCGATCATCGTGAGCGCGAGGGACGGCACCGCTCACGTTTATCGAAATGGTGTTGAGATTGGCCACGCGGTCATCGGTGGCCTCAACACACGTCTCGTTTCCGGCACGCACGTTTTCTGCGCCCTAGCGACGGTCGATTCTGAGGGTCGGCGCGATTGGCTTTCCTCAACAAGCATTGGCCGTCGGAGACCAAACATCAAGGATCTCGCCAAACGAGTCACGATTCCGCCGGCTTTTCGCGACGACGTCCGGGTCCTGATCACGCCGGGCACGACACTGATTGTGACTGATCAACTAGTGAGCGGGCGTACTCACAGTGCGCGCGGATTCAACATTCTTACCGCCGAAGGTGCGACCTCGACCTCGGACTAAAACCAAACATTGAAAGAGTGAAAGAAAACTGAAAGGAACAACCATCATGAAATCAGAAATGCCTAAGAACTCGCCTGTGGTATTTGTGCTAATCGGTATATTGAGCTTGCTGCCGCTACCATTAGCGGCGCAAGAGATTAATCGGACCGTTCTGCCGGTTCCCGAGCCTCAGCCGCCAACCATTACCGAGCTAGACGCGCGCAATGCCAAGCCGCCGCCCCGGTTTGAGGTCAAAGCGCCGAAGGGCGCGCCAAATGTTGTTGTCGTTTTGCTGGACGATATCGGTTTCGGACAATCGAGCGCCTTTGGAGGTCCGTGCAAAATGGAGACGGCGGAAAAGCTCGCGGCCGGGGGCCTGCGTTACAACGATTTCCACACCACTTCACTCTGTTCGCCAACTCGCACCGCGCTGCTAACGGGTCGCAATCACCACGTGAACAACGCGGGCGCGATCATGGAGCTCGCCACGGCATTTCCCGGGAATACCGGCATTCGTCCGCAAAGCGTGGCGCCAGTAGCGGAGATGCTGCGATTGAATGGATATAGCACCGCCGCCTTCGGCAAGTATCACGAAACGCCGCCATGGGAGGTCTCCGTTTCCGGACCGCTCGACCGCTGGCCGACGCATTCCGGCTTCGATAAGTTCTACGGTTTCATCGGTGGCGAGACCAATCAGTGGGCGCCCGCTCTTTTTGATGGAACCATCCGGGTGGAGCCGCCGCACGATCCCGACTACCACTTTACGGCTGACATGACTAATCAGGCGATCGCCTGGATGCAGGCGCAACATTCGTTAACTCCCGATAAGCCTTTCTTCGTCTACTTTGCCCCCGGGGCTGTGCACGCTCCGCATCATGTCCCTAAGGAATACATTGAACGCTACAAGGGCAAATTTGATCAAGGTTGGGATGCGTTGCAGCAAGAGACTTTCGCTCGGCAAAAGCAAATGGGCATCATCCCGGCGAACGCCGAGCTAACCAAGCGGCCCAAAGAAATTCCTTCCTGGGATTCCCAAACAGCGGATCAGAAAAAACTTGAAGCTCGGCAGATGGAGACATTCGCCGGTTTTGCTGAGCACACTGACGAGCACATCGGTCGGCTGGTTGATGCCTTGCAGGAGGCGGGCGTGCTGGATAATACCCTGTTCATTTACATCGTGGGCGATAATGGCGCCAGCGCGGAAGGCGGGCCCGAAGGCGCCTATAACGAGATGATGGCGTTGAATGGCATTATTGGCACTGCTTCTCAAATGATGAGTCATATCGATGACTGGGGAAGCCCAAATACGTTTCCGCATTATGCGATAGGCTGGGCATGGGCCGGCGATGCTCCGTTCCAGTGGACCAAGCAGATTGCGTCCCATTACGGCGGAACTACAAATGGTGTCGTGATTCATTGGCCGGCACGGATTAAAGCTAAAGGTGAGATCCGTTCGCAGTTTACCTACGTGACCGATATCGCACCGACTGTTCTTGAAGCGGCCGGTTTGCCATTCCCCAAGAGCGTGGATGGAACGGTGCAGCGGCCTTTCGATGGGACATCGATGCTTTACACCTTTGACAATCCCAAAGCCAAGGAGAGGCACACCACTCAATACTTCGAGATGTTTGGCAATCGGGGGATCTACAATGACGGTTGGGTAGCTTGCACTCGACATTCCATTCCCTGGCTGATGGTACCGCTTCCGCCGCTCTCCAAGGATACGTGGGAACTTTATCATGTAGCCGAGGATTACAGCGAAGCCAACGACCTGGCATCCAAGAACCCGGCAAAACTGAAAGAACTTCAGGCTCT
>DATHGV010000133.1:0-28697 GCA_035490135.1 Candidatus Methylomirabilota bacterium | reverse complement strand
CCTGACAACGGTCATCTCTATGCCGCTCACGTCATCAACGATATTTGGAAAGAGACTCGCGGCGAAGCCATCGTGGTCACCGATGTTGGTCAGCACCAAATGTGGGAAGCCCAGTATTACCACCACAATTTGCCGCGTACGCTGATCACTTCCGGCGGACTCGGCACCATGGGTTTCGCGCTGCCGGCTGCCATCGGCGCCAAATTCGCCAAGCCTGACGCGGAGGTATGGGTGGTCGTCGGGGACGGCGGATTCCAAATGACCATGAGCGAGCTAGCCACCATCGTGCAGGAAAAAATCAACATCAAGATCGCCATCATCAACAACGGCTTCCTGGGCATGGTCCGTCAATGGCAGGAATTTTTCTACGACAAACGCTATGTCGCGACTCCCCTCGTGGCTCCCGATTTTGCCGCGCTGGCCAACGCCTTCGGCATCCGTGGCGAACGCATCTCTACTCGAACTGAAGTGATACCCGCCATTCGCACCGCGCGCCAATCCAACGAAACAGTACTCTTTGATTTCCGTGTGGAGCAGGAAGACTCCGTTTACCCCATGGTGGCAGCCGGCGCTTCTCTTCACGACATGATTCGGCGGCCCGATAGTCCGCTGGTGGAGACGGCGACCGAGCCATGAAAAAAATAGAGGAAACCATGCAAACACTCGTCGCATACGTGGAGAACAAACCAGGCGTACTCAACCGCGTCTCTTCTCTGGCGCGGCGGCTGGCCATCAATATTGATTCGCTCACCGTAGGCCCCACGGAAAACGAAGAAATCGCGCGCATGACCATCGTCGCGCACACTGACGAAAAGGGCGCGCACCGCTTGGAGGCCAGCCTCGAAAAATTGGTGGACGTGCTACTGGCTGAAAATATTTCCAACCGCTCCATTCTTGAACGCGACCTGGCGCTGATTAAAGTTCTCGCCGACCAGAAAAATCGTCCGCATCTTATGGAGTTGATTAAGGTGTTCAGGGCCCGGGTCGTGGATGTTGCCCCGGAATCCTTGATCCTGGAAGTTTCCGGCACCGTCGACAAGATTGACGGCCTGCTTGAGGTCTTGCGCCCCTTCGGCGTTTTGGAAATGGCCCGTACCGGAAGGATTGCCATGACTCGTGGAGGCGATTTGCTTCGCCCCCCGGTTGTGAACGAATCAGAAGTTTCTGCAAATCCAGAGACTCGTGCTGGAACAACAGTCACGAACTAACGATGTTTTTTGCGATTTCGGAAATTTGTTCACCACATCAAATTTATCGCGGCCGCGCACGCCGCCCAAGGAAAAGCATGGCAAAACTCTATTACGACGATTCCGCTGACTTATCACTTATTCAAGCAAAAAAGGTAGCCATCATTGGTTACGGCTCGCAGGGCCACGCCCACGCGTTGAACCTGCGCGACAGCGGCGTGTCTGTCCGGGTGGGTTTACAACCTGGCAGTTCATCGCGTTCCAAGGCGGAAAAGGATGGTCTGACTGTAAGCACTCCGGCCGAAGCGGCCGCGTGGGCAGATGTCATCATGATTCTTGCCCCCGATACCAAACAGCCCAAGCTATATCACGAAGCCATAGAGCCAAATCTCAAAGCCGGCAAGACGCTGATGTTCGCGCACGGTTTCAATATTCGTTTCGGATCGATCAAACCGCCCAAGTCCGTTGACGTTTCGATGATCGCCCCCAAAGCACCGGGGCATCGAGTACGCGAAGTTTTCAGTGAGGGTGGCGGCACTCCGGCGCTACTCGCTGTGGAACAGGATGCTAGCGGCACAGCGAAAGACCTGGCGTTGTCCTATGCCAAAGCCCTCGGAACCACCCGCGCAGGCGTGCTGGAAACCACCTTCACCGAAGAAACCGAAACCGATCTCTTTGGCGAGCAGGCAGTATTGTGCGGTGGTGTGAGCGAACTCATTAAAGCTGGTTTTGAAACCCTCGTTGCTGCCGGATACCAGCCCGAGGTCGCCTATTTTGAGTGCATGCACGAATTAAAACTGATCGTCGACCTCATCTATCGCGGTGGTCTAAGCTACATGCGCTATTCCATCAGCGACACTGCGGAGCACGGTGATTACAGCGCCGGACCTCGCATCATTAATGCCAAGACCAAAGAAGAAATGCGCAAAATTCTTTCTGAAATTCGCGACGGCAGCTTTGCCAAAAAATGGATTGAGGAAAACGAGCAGGGCTGCCCCAACTTTCTGGCTACCAGAGAGCGCGAGCAAACCCATCCCATCGAGCAGTTGGGGCCGGAACTTCGGGCCATGATGCCGTTTCTCCACCCCATTACTGCTCCGGGCTTGGCGAAACCAGCGGCAGCCAGCAAGAAGTAACTGAGCTAATTTGTAACTTTTTTTACTATCCGTGGCTCTTGGTATTGACAGCCCGGTAAATTTGAATAATTCTCGGGCGCAATGAAATCCAAGCCTCAGAATGCCACTCCGCCACTTCCGGAACGTATCGACCAACTCAGTATCAAGCGCCAGGAAATCATACGTCCTATCCTTGAGCATCCACGCGAATACGTGTTGTTAAGCGTACGTGCGCTGGCCCAACGCTTGGGCACCGATCCAGCCACTATTGTGCGTATTGTTCGTGGCCTTGGGTTCGAAAGTTATCGCGATTTTCAACATCACCTTCACGAATTATCTCTGGCCTTTGCTACCTCTCTGGATACCATGCGTGCAGGCGGCCAGGACGGCGGTATGCCTGGCTATATTCGCGAAGCCCTCGAGCAGGACATAAAAAATCTCCAGGGCTTGAAGAACAGTCTGGACGCGCGTCGCCTGGTTGCTTTAGCCAAGCGAATTTATGCCGCGCGTAAAATCATTCTCATTGCAGGCGACCTGGCCGCCTACCTGGCGCACTATTTCGAATACCAGACTAGTGTGGTGGGCCTGCCCGTGTTCGCGGCCACTTCCTACGGACGAATCGCTCACTTGGCGCGCACCGCTACCAAGCAGGACTTGGTCATCGCCATCAGCTTCCGCCGCGGACTGCGTCAGACCGTGGAAGGCGCGCAACTAGCGCGGGCCAAAGGTGCGTATTGCGTCGGCATAGCCGATACGTTTCTTTCGCCGCTCGCGCGAATATGCGACGAAATATTCTTAGCTTCGGTAGAATCTACTTCATTTGCTGCTTCGTTCACCGCTCCCATAGCGCTCTTGAATGCCATCGTCGTGACCTGCGCACAATATCGGCGCGCGGAAACAATGGTGGTGGTGAAAGAGCTGGCTGAGGAACAGCGCAAAGGTTTTCGCTGGTATACAGCATAGACTTCGTCATCTCCTGCAAATCAACATTTTTCCAAAACCCCGCGGTACGGATATTATCTGAACGTCGAACGCGGGAATGCGTGCGCAAGTAATCCATCTTGCACGCGCGGGCGACTCGTGAAATTGTGCGCAGTTAATTTCTGGAGGGACTTGAAACTTGAAGAATAAATGGGCCTTGGTGGTGTCCGCGATGCGATGGACGTTTTTGTTCGTATTCCTGGCCGGTGGCTTAGCACGGGCCCAATCAAACTCTACGTTAACCGAGCGTATCCAACGCGTCACCGGCCGCCCGGAATTTGCCCACGCAAATTTTGGCATTGAGTTTTATTCGCTGGACTCCGGGAAAATTATTTACGCCTTGAACTCCGAGAAATTGTTCGTCCCCGCTTCCACGACGAAGCTCCTCAGCGAAGGCGCGCTACTTGCCAAGGTAGGGGCGGATTACCGCTTTCATACTCGGATTTATCGCACTGGCCCGATAGATTCCAAGGGAAAGCTCAAGGGAGATTTAGTCCTGGTCGCTAGTGGCGATCCCAACCTATCGAATCGCGCGCAACCGGATGGCACGCTTTCATTCGTAGATGAAGACCATTCTTACAACGGTCCGGCCCTATCCGGCGACCCGCTCGCTGTCATCAAGGAATTAACCGGAAAAATCTCTGCAAAAGGAATTAAACGGATTGACGGCCGGCTCCTGATCGATGCCAGCTTGTTTCCCGATGGACCTCGCGAAGGCGGCACCGACGTAGTGATGTCTTCGATCATGGTGAATGACAATGTGATCGACCTCGTCGTCAGGCCCGGAGTGAAGAGCGAAGACGCGACCACTCTCGAATTCTCGCCACACACTTCCTACGTAAATTTTGTCAATCACATCACCACCGGCGCGCATGACTCGAAACCCAATCTTGAATCACCCGAAGTCGAATCAAACGAAGATGGCAGCACAGTCGTCGTGACCCTAACTGGGAGCTTGCCGGCCGGTATCGCGCCGCAAAGGGCGGCATTTGCTGTTCCATCGCCTACCGCATTTGCCGCCACTGTTCTGCGTGAGGCCCTAGTCGCTTCCGGCGTCCAGTTCAAGTTCAAAAAAGGCGCTGCGACCCGACCGCCGGATTTCGCTGCATATTCGAAATTGTATGTACCCGCAAATATGGTGGCCGAACATGTCTCGGCGCCCTTGTCCGAAGAAATCAAAGTCACTTTAAAAGTCAGCCAGAATCTCCATGCGGGCATGGGACCCTACCTGCTCGGAACCTTGGTCGCCAAAGACACCAAAAATCCGCTCGCCGCAGGTTTCCGCGTTGAGCGCGAGTTTTTGCAATCTGCAAACCTCGATCTTTCCGGCGCCTCCCAGGGCGATGGTGCTGGTGGCGATTGGGCGGATCTCTTTTCGCCGGATTTTATGGTTCACTACCTGACCTATTGGACCACACGTCCCGACTATCAAGTGTTGCTAAGGGCCCTACCGGTGCTAGGAAAGGATGGTACGCTTGCGGCTATTCAAAAGGATTCTGCTGGTGCGGGCCACGTCTTCGCAAAAACGGGTACGTTCAACTCGGAGGACAAGCTCAACGGAAAAGGAATGTTGAATGCCAAAGGATTGGCGGGGTATGTCACCACCAAGGCGGGAGAGCGCCTGGCGTTTGCTGCCTATGTAAACCACGTGGCTCTGCCAGACGATCCAGAGGCGGCGCAGCGGGTTGCCGGGCAAGCCTTGGGAGAAATAGCTACTGCAGCGTATGATGCGGACCTAGAGTAGTTTCGGGATTTGAACCGCGACGACCATTTCGGCCGTTTTAACGAACGATTCAAGCAATTACGTCAGCGATATCTTGCCTAACTCGGCGACGCGGCGCTCAAAAGTCATTTCCACCAGGCCATGCTTCCCGTAATAGCGCAGCACAATTTTATGTCCCGGTTCAATCTTGGCCCGAGCCCTGATCAACGCGTCCGACATTTCTACCCAGTCGCCGGTTACCAGGTAGGTGCCTTCCCAGCCGTGCAATTCGAATCGGCCATCATGCCGTAGAGTCAGCGGGACAGGCGAGCACTTTATCGCCTTGCCGGCCAGCTTGGCCGCGGAGCACTCATAGCGGCCCGATACATCCACGCTCTCCGCCGCAGCCCGGGGAGCCAAAGCTACCAGGGGCAAAAGAAATAAAGCCAGAATCCAGGTTCTATATACAAAGCACCGCATTGCATCTCCCGCCAGATGGCACAAGCTAATTAGGTTGTGCGATCACTCCCGGTAGTGCATGCTAATCGCCACCAAAATTCACGATAACGGCGTTACAACAATTGGACTTACCGCATCTCTGAAAACGGACAGTAGACTTAAAGGAACATTTCGTGTCTCTTGACCCGCCAACTTGTGCAAACTTCTGCGGTACTAAAACGTTCGTGCAGTACGGCCTATACTATTGCGTCGGCAACTCCACACTAGCCTGCCCGTCCTTACGGGGATCAGATGCGCCGTAATTGACTCCGGTCGCAAAATCTCTAAGAACCGTCTGTCCTCCACCCATGACGCTGGAAAAAGGTCCCCGCAAGTCTATTTTGTGGCCCTTGCCGGTCAGTTCGTTGCGTACATTGCCGGCGAATCGGTTCTCCATCGACACGTCGCAGCCGCCAAATGTACGTTTAGAGAATCTCGGTGCCTCCAGTGCCGCCTGAATGTTCATTTTGAAGTCCGCAATATTAGCCACAAATTGCGCATGAGCCTGCGACTGATTCCACCCGCCCATGATTCCAAAGGCCAGCCGCATGTCGCCTTTCTGGGCGAACGCCGGGATTATCGTATGCAGGGGCCGCTTTCGCCCGGCAAGCGCATTCGGGGATGCTGGATCAAGGGTAAATAGCCCGCCCCGATTGTGCAGCGCGAACCCGGTACCGGCAGCCACGATGCCCGATCCGAAGGCGTCGAAGTTGCTCTGGATCAGCGACACCATATTCCCTTCGCGATCCACCACGCTCAAATACGTCGTATCCGTGCCGCCGCGCAGCTCTCCCGCCGACACATCACAATTGGCACGCGCTGGGTCGATCAATTTCGCTCGCCGCTCAGCCCATTCTTTTGAAAGCAATGTAGACACCGGCAATTTTTGTTGCCGGGGATCTCCGATATACTTCGCCAAATCCGCGTAGGCCAACTTCTTAGCCTCAATCATGGAGTGCACAGCGTTCGTGGACCCGAACTCCCAATTTTTCTGGCCCAACGGAAATGTCTCCATGATGTTCAACATTTCAAGGGCGGCCAGTCCTTGGCCGTTAGGCGGCAATTCGAATACCGTCCAGTCGCGATAGGTAGTCGAAATCGGTTCCACCCATTCGCTCGAATATTCCGCCAGATCCTGCGCCGTCATCACCCCGCCGTGATGTTTCATGCCTTCAAGAATTTTTTTAGCGATCTCGCCTTTATAGAATGCGTCTCTTCCATGAGCGGCAATCTGCTGCAATGACCACGCCAGATCGGGGTTACGAAAGACTTCCCCCACCCGCGGCGCGTGATCCTGTATCAAATATGTTTGGGAAGCCGAACTATCTCCACGCAGCAGATCCGTTTCTGCGGCCCAAACAGCGGCGGTCAATTCGGGCACGGGGAAACCATCCTGAGCAATCTTTATTGCCGCTGCCAAGTCTTCACCTAATTTTTTGCGACCAAATCTGTCTGCCAGCTTTTGCCATCCATCGACGGCACCTGGAACCGTCACAGAGTAAATGCCGTGCTGCGGCATATCTCGCAATCCATGGTTATGCAGAAACTCGAGGGTCAGATCTTTAGGCGTCCAGCCGCTAGCATTCAGCCCATACAATTTGTTGGCTTTCACGTCGTAGACGATCACAAAAAGATCGCCCCCAACGCCGTTCATCATCGGGGCGACTACCCCCATTGCCGCATTCGCTGCTATCGCAGCGTCCACCGCGTTGCCGCCGTGTTCGAGGATTCGCACGCCTGCTTGCGCCGCCAAAGGTGATTCGGCGGCCACAATGCCATCGCGCGAAATCACCATCGAACGCGCCTGCGAGCGATCCTGACCCTGCAAAGTAAAAAGTGGCATCAAGCTGAAAATATAAACCGAAAACCTGAATAATTTAGAAACCTTCATCTTGCTCCCATGGTGTTAGCACCTTTTGTTCGCGAGGAATTGCTCGATTCACAAATTTGTCCGTGGACTATACACCTTAGACCGCGCTTTTTAATAGCTCGTCTTTGACCGACACCTACTTGCTCACCCGTTGGCGTCTACCATCTTCAAACGATTGGCATTTGGCTCCAGACACTCTAGAATCCAAGGGCGCGGGTTGTGTCCAAGAGTTTTGCCTGTGAATCAACGCTTTTTCCGCCCGCGCGGGAGAAACTTCTTTGCCGCAACAGCCCCGAGAACCGCAGAAACCGCAACAACAAAGCAGCGCGACCGCGCAGACGGTTTCGGTGCCGGACGTGATCAATAACGCCGAAATCGACGCCCTCTTAAACGGCCGCCACACCGATCCCTTCGCGCTTCTCGGCCCACATCCGGTACCGGGCGGCTGGGTCATTCGATTTTTTATTCCCTGGGCAGCGGAAGCCAGCATCGACATAGCTCCTGGTCAGCCCGTACTCAACAGCATGAAAATTACCGACGCGGTGAAAATTCGTCCGGAGGGGTTTTTCGAAGCCCTGTGGCCTTCAAATCAATCCGCGCCTCCCGCACCCGGCAGCTACAAGATTCGCGGGAGAACACACCACGGTGAAGCCTTTGAAATGTATGACGCGTATTCCTTCCCATACCTTTTGAGCGAGTTCGATTTATATCTCATGGGTGAGGGCCGTCACTACGACACCTACGAGAAACTTGGCGCACACATAAAGACGGCCCAGGAAGTTCGAGGCGTAAATTTTGCAGTCTGGGCCCCCAGCGCCCGGCGGGTCAGCGTAGTCGGCGATTTCAATCGTTGGGATGGGCGCGTAAACGTGATGCGCGCGCGCGGCTCTTCCGGTATTTGGGAGCTTTTCGTTCCCGAATTAAACGAAGGCTCCATCTATAAGTACGAAATCATCGGCCCTAATGGCGATATGCTTCCGCTGAAAGCGGATCCTTACGCGTTTCGCGCCGAGTTGCGGCCCAACACCGGTTCCCTTGTCGCGGATCTGGATAAATACAAATGGAATGACACCAAATGGATGAAGGAACGGCCTCAGCGAAATTGGTTCGAATCACCCGTTTCCATCTACGAAGTCCATTTGGGCGCGTGGCGGCGCATACCGGAAGAAAATAATCGCTGGCTGACCTACAAAGAGCTCAGCGACCAGCTCATCCCCTACGTTAAAGATCTCGGCTACTCCCACATCGAACTGCTACCGATCATGGAACATCCGTTTGACGGCTCCTGGGGCTACCAGACGCTCGGCTATTACGCCGCCACCAGTCGCTACGGCGCGCCCACAGACTTCATGGATTTCGTCGACCGCTGCCACAACGCCGGAATCGGGGTCATCCTGGATTGGACCCCCGCTCATTTCCCTCGCGACTCCTACGGCCTCGCGCAATTCGATGGCACCCACCTCTACGAGCATTCCGACCCCCGGCAAGGCGCACAACTGGATTGGGGCACGCTCGTCTATAACTACGGCCGCAATGAAGTCCGCAATTATTTAATTTCGAACGCCTTGTTTTGGCTCGATAAATATCACATTGATGGACTGCGCGTGGACGCCGTCGCCTCCATGATCTATCTGGATTACTCCCGGAAGCCCGGCGAATGGATTCCCAACAAATTTGGCGGCCGGGAAAATCTGGAAGCCGTCGATTTCCTCAAGCGGCTGAATGAAATCACCTTCGAACGCTACCCCGGTATTCTCACTATCGCCGAGGAGTCCACCGCGTGGCCGAGCGTCTCGCGCCCCACCTATCTGGGCGGCCTGGGCTTCAGCATGAAGTGGAACATGGGCTGGATGAACGACACCTTGAAGTATTTCTCTGCTGACCCCGTTCATCGCAAATACGAACACAACAAACTAACCTTCTCCTTGATTTACGCCTTCACTGAAAACTTCGTGCTGCCTTTCTCGCACGACGAGGTCGTTCACGGCAAGAATTCCCTGCTCCACAAAATGCCCGGCGACATGTGGCAGCAGTTCGCTAATCTCCGCCTTCTCTACTCCTACCAGTATGCTCATCCGGGCAAGAAGCTACTCTTCATGGGCGAGGAATTCGGCCAGCGTCAGGAGTTCAGCGAAGCGCGGAGTCTGGACTGGCATTTACTTCAGTGGGAATCCCATCGCGGACTTCAGCGTCTGGTCGGTGACCTGAATAAGTTGTACGCGCAAGAACCCGCCCTCCACGAAGTGGACTTCGATTGGCCTGGGTTCGAATGGATCGACGCCAACGATGCCGATAACAGCATCTTTTCCTTCGCGCGTCACGGCAAAGCCCCCGGAGACCTTATGGTCGTGATCCTGAACGCCACCCCCGTCTTGAGGGGCAATTACCGCATCGGAGTACCTCAACCCGGATTTTACGTAGAATCGTTGAACACCGACTCGGCTATATACGGTGGTTCTAACGCCGGTAACTTGGGTGGCGTGCAGGCCCAGGCTGTACCCCACATGGGTCGCCCATATTCCCTCACGCTTACCGTGCCGCCCTTGGGCGGGTTGTTCCTGAAATGGACGCCTGAAGTGACCCCAAAAGCCTGACTGCACCGACCTTCGCCAGTCTATGTCTCCATCAGTCTGGCTCCTCTGCCTAAATAAAGCAGCCTCCGGAAACATTTTCCCAGCATGCCTCGTATTTATAGGCAGTGCCGGGGAGGCATCTACTCTATGTTCAATCGCACAAAGCTTGTTGCGGGCGTCAGCCTGTTGTCCGCCATTTTCGTACTGGCAGGTACTTCGGCGGCATTTGGGCAATCAGGTTCTACCAAGGACCGCTGGCTACATGTCCGGGTCATCAACTCCGACAACAAAGGCGAAACCGTGCGGGTAAATATTCCGCTCGAATTAGCGGAGAATGTCCTGCCTACCATTAATAAAAACCACCTTCACAACGGCAAAGTGACCATCGATCAGGCGCACATGAACGACGTCGACGTGCACGCGCTCCTCAACGCCATCCGCACCGCCAAAGACGGAGAATATGTCACCGTTCAGGGCACCGATCAGGATGTTCGCGTGGCTAAAGAAGGCGGCCGGCTGCTGGTTCACGTGAAAGACAATAAAGGTTCCAAGTCAAATAAATCGGACGTAGACATCAAAATTCCCATGCACGTCATCGATGCGCTGTTCAGCGCCGGTAAAGACGAACTTGACGTCGTCGCCGGGTTGCACGCTCTTGCCTTGTTGGGCGATACCGAGCTGGTCTCCGTCAAAAGCGAAGACAGCACCGTTCGGGTGTGGATGGATTCAAAAAATTCCAGCGATTAATTTACCCTTAGCGGCCCACGTAACGTTGATGTCTGCGGAAAAGGAGAATCGAGAACATGCTGCTCGCGAAAATCGCTCTTGGCTTAGCTAGCACAGTGGCCTTCGCGGCCATTTATACCTTCCGCGAAGGTGTCATTCGCGTAGAAGTCGACGAGTACCGTGCTGGCGGCTCCCACGTGCACCTGTGGGTGCCGGCTGCGGCCGTCCCAATTGCATTGCGCTGCACTCCCAGAAACCATTTGGAAAATGCAGCAGTAAAAATCCAACCCTGGATGCCTACAATCCGGCAGTTAGCAAAGGAATTGGAGAAATACCCGGAGGCAAACCTAGTTGAGGTTGTCGACGGAGACGATTACGTGCAAATTCGTACCCACGCAGGCAAGCTTCAAATCGACGTTCATGAGCCCGGAGAGTCCGTTCACGTCGCGTTTCCGATATCCACGCTGGAAGAAATCTCCGGCCAGCTTACCGAAAATATTCCAGGCGCTTGAGCCTAAGTGAATTTAGATACGTATCGATTCCAGGGAGAGAGTCGGCCAAGGGCCGCGGCTAAGCTGCTTTATTCCGCGTGTTCCTCTTTGACGTCGCTCGGAATGAAATATATTTCCTCAAACATCGCGTTTTTTTGCCACCCAGCTCGCTGCAAGATGCCCCTGCCGTTTTCCACCATGCTGGGATGACCGCAAAGATACGCGGTCGTTTCCGCCGGTTTTAAGCCCCACAGGTCTGTATATTTGCGGACCACATCATCCACGCGGCCCGTCTCTCCCGTCCAAGCCTCGTCCTCCCACGGCCTGCTCACCGTGGTCACAAATTTAAGCCACCGAGCCTCGGCAGCGACTTTCTCCATTTCATCGCGATAACCAAACTCCCACGAGCGGCTGCCACCTTGCACGCAATAAAGTTTGTGATCTCCCGGCATGGGACTGTCACCACTCTTCCAATCGCGATAAAGGGTCCGCACATAGCTCACGAAGGGGGCAATTCCGGTAACGGTGGAAAGTAACAGGTGATGTTTTCTGCCGCTGCGTAAGTCCAAAGTGAAGCGACCCTTGGGAATCTTCCTGCAAAATAACTTGTCGCCCTCATTTAATTTGAAAAGGTGCGGAGTCAAAGCTCCGTGAGGCACCAATTCCAGAAAAAATTCCAGCGTTTGTTCATATGGAGAGGACACCAGCGAATAGGCACGCTCGATTCGCTGGCCCTCAAATTCCACTCCGAGCGTCGCATACTGACCGGCCAAAAATTTAAATGGCCCTCCAGGATCCACGCGAATAAGCCATAAATCGGGCGAAATGTCCCGCCGCTCGATTATTGTCGCCGCATAGTGTTTGTCCCCAGGTAGCATTCACAACTCCCAATTCGAAATTGAAAATTCGCGCGAACACATCATTCGTACGCAAGCGCCACCACCGGATCATAACTTGCCGCCCGCAGCGCCGGATACGTCGCTCCCGTGGTTGCCCCCACAAAAGCCAGCACCACAGCCGAAAAAATCCACGACGGCGATATCAAAATCGTGAGGCCAGGATTCGTCTCTTTCAAAATGCCTTGAACCAGAAAGGTGATGGCGATACCGAAACCTGTTCCCATCAGCGTCAGAATAAAAGTTTCCCCCAGCAGCATACGCACCACATCGAATCTCGAAAATCCCAACGCCTTCAGAATACCGATTTCGCGCGTTCGCTCCATGACCAGCGTGTGCATGTTAAGCAAAACCACTAGAAAACTGATCACAATCCCAAGCGCCACCATCGTCCTAGTGAACGGCCGCAGTTGCGGAAGATTGGACGAGGTCATTAACGTTACGTATTCGGACAACGACCGAACGCTGTTCTGCGGATCCAATTTCAATATTTCCGCTCGCGCAACCTCAGTATCTCCTTTGCTTCGAACATAAAACATGGACACCCGCTTGTCCGCACCGGCAAGATCTTGCGCCGTCTGCAGCGGAATAAAATATCTCGCGCCTTTCCCATGCGCTACGATCCCGCTAACCGTAAAAATGTGATTTAGCAGCGTAATCTGGCTTCCCACCTTCAGGTGTTTTGACTGCGCAATGATGTCGTCCGCGATTACTTCGTCGGGTCCAGAGAACGGCCGGCCATCGCGAAACAAAAACCCGCGACTAAGCGCGTTAAATCGCCTGAAGTCGATGCCGTAGACCATCACTAAGTTCTTTGGTTCCGTCAAAATTACCGTGGGAGCGACTTCATCTATATCCGGCAGCGCGGCGATTTTTTCCCCCAACGATTCCTGCATGACGGCGCTTGAGAACGCAAAAAAAATCGACGAATTCGGCGGCTGCACTATGATGTCGGCGCCAACCCCTTCTACACGCTTGCCCCACTCGGAAACCACCCCTGAAGTAAGTCCCGCGATCATAAGCACCAAAACCACCTGGATCGCGATAGCAATGACGCTCAGCGAACTGCGCAGCGGCCGCGTGGAAATGCTGCCCCAAAACATCTGCAACAGCGAAAATCGTCCCTCAAAGGTTTCGTTCATTCTTGGAAGCCGCGGTGAACTGTATCATCGCCATTTAAGAAGCGTCAAAAAAGTGCGGACCCTTATTGCACGATCTCTTCCCAAAGTCGCCACAAATATTTCGCTCTCATTAAGTTTTGCACACATGTGTTGATAAGTATGTGGAAAAGCGAACCTGCCTCCCGCCTAAATGCACGCGCATCAATACTCTTCCCCTCTTTGCACAATTTTCGTGCAAACAGCAAAACATTGCGTGTGGGCCATGGAACGGGGAAAAAGTTTCAGCGCAGGACGAAATTAATTTTAGAGTTGTTCCGGGATGGAACATCACTCCATCTAATACCACTTGGGCGGGTGATCCAGGTGAATTTTGATCGGCTCCTTCGTGCCCGTGATGTCGTACCATCGCCCGAACGTTTTCCATCCTTCCGCCACGATTTGTATCAGTACTCGTCCAAGCGGCGCATCCGGTATGTGCGCGATTCCCTCGCGGTTGGTCTTCACATTCAGCTCGAACTGCTTATTTTTCGTAATTTTGCGTTCTTCAACATATTTCAAATAAACGCTCGCGTTTTCGATAGGACTGTCTTTATCGCCGCCGGTGACTTCAATAGTCACGCGGGTGTTAGGCAGAGACCGCTGGGTCTGGCCCTTGGGAATGTCCTGAGCGTCGCCGACATTGGCAGTCATCACCAGCATTCCCAGCAAGCCCGCGCACGCAGCACGCATAAAACGCAATTTCTTCATAGCGATTGAATTATCCTCTACGTTAGCCGGTTGCGGTCAAGTTTTCTGAATTTTATCAACCCGCGAAACCTCAGCTCGGCCTTTAATTGACTCGCCGTTATAGCTCCTGTAGTTTGAAGAATCAGGTTATTTTTTGTAGCCCACGCGTCACGGTGATCGCAGCCGCTCCGGCTTGTGATTAATGCCTGCAGATATTCGATGTTCGAGCCAAGAGGAGTACACATGGGTTTCGCTACTAATGCCATCCACGTCGGCCAGGAGCCAGATTCGGCCACTGGGGCCATCGTCGCGCCGATCTATCAAACATCTACTTATGTGAACGAAGAGCTGGGGAAATATAAAGACGGTTACGACTACGCGCGCACCAATCATCCCAATCGAAAAGCTTTGGAGCGCACCATCGCCAAACTCGAAGAGGGTCACAGCGCTTACGTATTTACTTCCGGGATGGCAGGCATCGATGCCGTCTTTCGCTTATTACGTCCGGGCGATCATGTGGTGCTCTCCGAAGCGGTGTATGGCGGCGTTTTTCGTCTCTCCACGCAACTTTTGGTTCACTTCGGATTGGAATTCAGCTTTGTAGACACTTCCTCGTCGGAAGCGGTGGTGTCGGCCTTCCGGCCTAACACCAAAATGTTGTACATCGAAACGCCAACCAATCCCACGATGAGGGTCGCCGACATCGCCACGTTAGCTAAACTCGCGAGTCAACGAAACATTACCGTAGTGGTGGACAACACTTTCCTGAGCCCTTATCTCCAGCGACCCATCGAGCTTGGTGCGCACATCGTAGTTCATTCCATGACCAAGTATCTCAACGGCCACAGCGATTCCACAGGTGGGGCGGTGGTGCTGACTCGCAAGGAAGACGCCGAGAAGATTTATTTTATTCAGCGCTCCGCGGGGTCTGGATTAGCACCCATGGATTGTTTTCTGATTTCGCGCGGCATAAAAACTCTCGCGGTCCGCATGCTGCAACACAACGCCAACGGCCTGGTAGTCGCGCGTCACCTGAATACGCATCCGAAGGTTCAAAGGGTTCTATACCCCGGCCTCGCCAGTCATCCCCAGCATGATATTGCGCGCCGCCAGCAGAAAGGCCCCGGTGGCATGCTGTCCTTTGACCTGGGCTCACTGGAAGCGGCTCGCCGCCTTCTAAATCACGTGAAACTGTGCGCGCTGGCCGAAAGCCTTGGCGGGGTGGAATCTCTAATCTCGCTTCCGGCACTCATGACCCATGCATCCATGCCTCCAGAAGTCCGTGGACGCGTCGGAATCACCGACGGACTAGTTCGTTTGTCGGTGGGCATCGAGGACGCCGACGACATCATCGCCGACTTGGATCAGGCGCTTCACCACGTGTAGAATTCGACAAAGATTCACTTCCGTAAGTCAAAAGTGACCAGCTATTTTCGAGTTCGCGATGGCTTCACGCTCTCAACCAACCATCGCAAATACTCACGCGAACCCGAAACGACCGGCAGCACTAAGAATTCAGGCACATCATAACTGTGCATGCTTCGCACCATTCGTTCTAACTCAGCCAACCGCCTTGCGGTTGATTTCATGACCAATAAATACTCCCGCGAAACTTCCACCTTGTCCTTCCAACGGTAGTTGGACTCAACCGGGTTTAGCAGCACATTCACGCAAGCCGCCAACTTCGCTTCGACGGCGGCGTTCGCGATTCGCCTCGCTTCCCGAAGCGTTCCGCAAGTAACCAGGACCACTCGAGATTGCCTCTCAGGCATCTGTTCCCTTCCAACCCATTCAGTCACCTGTTGCCCGTTTGCGCTTATCAATTACGGGGCTAGAATACATCGCCATGACTCCTTCTCCGACTCCTTCTCCCATTAAGTTTGGAACTTCCGGTTGGCGCGGCCTAATCGCCGACGATTTCACCTTCGCCAACGTGCGGCTGGCCGTGACCGCCATCGCGGAACACGTCAACAGCAAAGCCAAAAATCCGACTATTCTCGTCGGCTACGATCCGCGTTTTTACTCCGAAGAATTTTCACAACTCGCGGTCGACATCCTCAACCGCCACGGCATTCGCACGCTGCTATGCGACACCTTTACTCCCACACCAGCCATTGCGTACGAGATCATGCGTCGCAAGTTGGACGGCGCCATTAATTTCACCGCCAGCCATAATCCCGCGCAGTATCACGGCCTCAAGTTTTCTTCTGCTGACGCCGGACCCGCGCTTCCAGAAGTCACCAAGGACATCGAGGCCCGGGTCAGCAAAATAGTCGAAAAAGATGGCCCCTTCTCAGCAAAACCGGCATCGACTTCCGATGTCAAGCGCGCCGCAAACGAAATGGTCAATATTCGCGAAACATATCTGCAGCGGCTCGAACAACTCGTTCGCTTCGAGGTATTAAAAAAAGCCAAAGAACATCTTGTCGTCGATGCGTTGCATGGGTGTGGCGCAGGTTATCTCGATAATATTTTGACGCGCAACGGAATCGCCGTTCAAGCCATGCGTCTAAATCGCGACACCCTGTTTGAGGGAACCGGCCCCGACGTTTCTGAACCAAATTTGGCGCCGCTACGTAAAGCGGTGATGGAGTCCGGCGCCACCGCCGGTCTGGCCACCGATGGCGATGCTGACCGTTTCGGTGTTATCGACCGCGACGGCACGTGGATCCAGCCAAATCACATTTTGGCGTTGCTGTACGATTATCTGGTCGAGACCCGTGAGTGGCATATGCCCGCGGCTCGCAGCGTTGCCACTACCGAAATGATGGATGCGGTGGCAAAATCCCACGGCCAAAAGATCTATCAGACTCCCGTTGGATTTAAATACATCGGCCAATTAATCCGAGAAGACAAAATTGCCATGGGCGGCGAAGAAAGCGCCGGACTCACCATTCGTGGACACGTGCCGGAAAAAGATGGAATCCTCGCGTGTCTCCTGGTCGCCGAAATGCTCGCGGCTCGCGGTACTTCCATAGAAGATCAAAGCAAAGCGCTGTTCAAAAAACTCGGCCGTGAATTCTGGCCGGTACGCGAAAATTTTCATCTCACAGACGAACAAAAGGCGAATGCAGTAAGGCAGGTTGCCATTGACGCTTCGACACTACTCGGACGAAAAATTGTTTCCGTGGACCGTACTGATGGCGCAAAGTTTGTCTTCGATGACGGTTCTTGGATGCTCGTACGCCTTTCCGGCACCGAACCGCTTCTGCGCTTATATGTTGAGGCTTCCAGCTTGGACGCTTCAACGAAGCTGACCAGCGAAGCCAAAAATTGGCTTTTGCGTGGATCATGAAGAAGGAAAACGTTAAAGATGAAAATGAAGGTTGACGAAAAAGCGGGTGGCTTATTACGACACGGGCCCGCCCTGCTCGTTTTGTTCGTCGCCGTTCTTTTCGTGCACGATATTTTTGGCGCTCACGGTTACCTCTCCATGCGACGCACTCAGGACGGCATCAAAAAAGTGCGAGCCGAAATTGAGCAATTGAATAAAGAAAATACCGCGCTGGAACAGGCCGTGAAAGATTTAAAGACCGATCCACGCGCCATCGAAAAAATCGCCCGCGAAGAACTCATCCTCGCGAGGCCCGGCGAAATCATCATAAAAATTCCACAATCGCAACTGCTGCCGCAAGCGTTCAATACTCACCCGTAACGTACCCACTCACTCCGAACAGCGATTAATTACATAGCCTCGCTTAAGCTCTGCGTTGTTGGGGTCTGCAGATTAATTGCGGCGCGCTTTTTACCGCGCGTGCGCCATATCGAGAATCCCAGCATAGCCGCGAAAATCACTGCCATACCCGCCGTCGCCAGCGGAATAGTGGTTCGCGATTTGGGCAAAATGGATAATCTGCCGTACACAAATTCGATGTGCACCCAGTAAACCAGCAGCGATGTTTTGCCGAATTGTATCAATGGACTGAAGCCTTCCGTTACCCAGCCCCAGCGGCACCACGTGAAAATCGCAAAGGTAAGCAGCAACAAAATGCCGCACCGCATCAGGAAAAAATTTGGACTGCTGTGCCAGTAATCATAAACGGCGTAAATCCTGACGTTCGAATAATCCCACCAGAGCGATAAAGCGCAGGCCACGGCGCCGATCGCCCCAACTATGCTCGACGCCGAAACTTCTTTGCGCTGCGCGAAATCTGAAAATAGAAACAAACCGAACGCGAGTCCCACGAAAGCAAACCCGCACCACGGGAAAATGGAGAAAATCCATGGTGTCGGCGAACCAAAATTGTGAACCCCATTGATATAAGACTCCAGCATCCACGGAAAGAAGTGCGGACGGTGGGTCGTCCACAACGGCGGCGTAGCGATCGCCACAACGGCGGCAATCAGCAGCGATAATCCGATCAGGCGGCTCCTCCAGCGTCCAGCCGGCTCCTCAGTTTGAAGCGGCACGCCCCCATGGCCTTTACTCATTCCGGGAAAACTATTCACGCTCATTAGCCACCAAAAAAGTGCCATGAAAATGATCGACACTCCCAGAATGTTCAGCACATCCACTTTCAGTAAATCCGTCCACGGCGATTTTGGGTAACCGAGCACGAATTCTTGCACCCGCAGAAGAAATCCCAGCCCGAGAATCTCCCCGCCGCGCGAAAGCGCAGTCTTAAAAATTTGTGATCGAGGCTTGTTCTTTTGCCGCAGACCTTCAGTGACCAACGCAAAGGACACACCGCAGAGGAACAAAAATATCGGAGCCGCCAGAGTCGACAATTCCTGTGACCAGCGGTACAGCAGCGTTTTTCGCGCTTCCGGATTCAACCAGGAGTCATAACAGTGCGCCTGAATCATCAGCACGCACGCTAGTCCGCGCATCCAGTCGATGTACGCTAATCTTTTGAATGGCACTGGCAGTTGAGTTGTCGTACCCACTCGCTCTGGAATACTCTAGCGCACAACCCCGCTCAGAGGACTGGAAGCGGAAGCGTAAAGTCTCTTGGGCATGCGCCCTGCAAGAAATGCCTTGCGTCCCGCCATGGTAGCATCGCGCATCGCTTCCGCCATCAACACGGAATCCTCTGCTTCCGCAATCGCAGTATTCATAAGCAAACCGTCCGCGCCGAGTTCCATCGCCGAGGCTGCATCCGACGCGGTACCCACACCGGCATCGACAATTAACGGAACTTCCGTGATGCGTTCGCGCAAAATTCGCAAATTCGCCGGATTCTGAATACCTAGCCCCGAGCCAATAGGCGCTGCCAGCGGCATCACCGCCGCGGCTCCAGCATCAACGAGCTTACGCGCAACAATAAGATCGTCATTCGTGTACGGTAAAACCACAAATCCCTCTTTTACCAGTACGCGCGTCGCCTCAATCAATTGCTCGGTATCCGGAAACAATGTTTGCTGGTCACCGATCACTTCCAGCTTCACCCAATGAGACAGACCGACTTCTCGACCCAGGCGCGCGGTCCGAATCGCTTCTTCGGCGGAGTAACACGCCGCGGTATTCGGTAAAATAAACATTTTTTCGCGGTCGATATAATCAAGCAGCGATTCTTTGGATTTATCCGTGAGGTTCACACGACGCACCGCAACGGTAACCATGTCGGCGCCTGACGCCGCGTGCGCGCGCGCCATTTCCTGAAAACTGCGGTATTTCCCGGTACCCACAATTAGCCGCGACCTAAACGCCCGCCCCGCAATGACCAGTTGATCGGACATTTGTTCCTCAATTCTGATTTTAGTCTGGCCGGACACTAGCGGCAAATCGCAGACGCCTGAAAACGTTAACCAATTCAGCCGTGTTAATCCTGGAGCATGGGTCGCGGTTCAGCCGCGTCCGCGTAAAGCTCGTCAATAATTTTCCGGTAGTGTTGTTCCACGATGCGCCGTTTAAGTTTCAACGTAAAAGTCAGGCTCCCATTATCGAACGTGAAGTCTTCGGGAAGCAGCGCAAAACGTTTAATCGATTCGTACTGCGCCAGGTTCGCCGTAAGCCGTCGCACTTCCGACTCGATAAGCGATCGCACCCACGCATTCGACGCCATCGCCGCATTGCTCGCAAATGTAATTCCCTTTTCCGCGGCCTTCGCTGAGATCGTTACCGCATTCGGCACCAGCAGTGCGACCACATATTTGCGCTCGTCACCCACCACCATCGCGTTCAGCAAATACGGGCTGTTCTTCAGCGCGTTTTCAATCGGCTGAGGAGCCACAAACTTACCCGCCGCGGTCTTGATCAAATCTTTCTTGCGGTCGGTGATAAACAAATAGCCGTCCGCGTCCAGGTAGCCGATATCACCGGTACGGAACCAGCCATCCGCGCTCAAAACTTCGCGGGTCGCTTCCGGATTCTTGTAATATCCCTGCATCACGCATGGCCCGCGCGCCAGAATCTCGCCATCGTCAGCAATTTTAATCTCTACGTTCGGTATCGCCTTCCCGGAACTACCCGCACGGTTTTGCGGATAATTCGAGCTCAACACCGGAGCAGTTTCCGTCAATCCGTAGCCCTGATATATCGGTATTCCAATAGTCCAAAAAAATTCCGTTAGGTTTTTTGACAGCGGCGCCCCCCCGGACATCACTAGGGACAAGCGCCCTCCGGTTTGCGCACGGATCTTGGAATACACCAGCACGTTTGCCAGCGACCATTGCAGCCTCACAGCCAACGGTGCTCCCTCTAAGCCGCATCGCCACCTGGCCGACCGGCTCGCCACCTTCATCGACCAATCAAACAGTTTGCGTTTAATCCCTGTGGCCTTGCTTCCCTTCTCCACTATCCGGGTATAAATCTTTTCGAATACGCGTGGCACCGCCGCCATCGTCGTGGGACGAAGCTCCAACATTGCTTGCGCAACAAGCTCAACGGCTTCCACGTAAGCCACAGTAATTCCGTGAAATAAAAACGAGTAGTCGATCATTCGGCCGTAAACATGTGCCAATGGCAAAAATGACAGCGCCAGATCATTCGCCGCGTCATAGTGAACCTGTAGGTGGCTGTCCGTGACATTCGAGCAGAAATTCGTGTGCGTCAACATCACGCCTTTAGGTTCCCCGGTAGTGCCTGACGTATAAATCAACGACGAAAGTTGCCCGGGTTGCACCTGTGAGGCTTGCAGCCGATAGGAAGCAATCTCCGTCGCGCCGGCGCCCGCAATCAGCGTCTCATACCGAAGACATTCAGGCGCCGCTTCAGGCCCAGCGTCCGCGGCCACAATGTGTTCTACCGTGAGCAGTTCTGCACGGCACGCCAGCAACTTTTCCAGTTGCTTTGCGCCGGAAACAAAAACAATCCTGGCCTCAGAATGATTCAGGATGTACGCCATCCGCTGCGGCGATTCATTGAAATAGATAGGGACGCTGACCCCGCCGGCGCCGGTAATCGCAAAATCCGCGGTGTGCCACTCCGGCCGGTTCGCCGAGAAAATTACTACGCGGTCTCCAGTTTTCACGCCAAGTTCCACGAGCGCGCTGGAAAGTCCCGCGACCCGCCGAAGAAATTCCGCCGACGATATCGCCTCCCAGCGATCCCCACGCCGGAACATTTGGGCCCGTGGATTTGGCAATCGGTCGATGGCGTTTAACAATCTAGAGGGAAGTGTGCCGTAATTCATCGCGATTTCGACTGTACTCCAGCTATTTACGCGGCGCAATTGGCGCTTCCGGTCATGCTTCGATAAACAAAAGAGTGCATTTCACGCAACAACTCGCGTTCGTGCAAATGCTCTCTCCCTGCGATAGTATTGGCGTTGAGCGATCATGACTCCAACTTCTTCCGAGACCTCCGTTCTCTCTCCGACGAACAAAGGTCCATTCAAAGCGCCCCGCGGGACCGAAATCAGCTGCAAAGGCTGGCAGCAGGAAGCCGCACTTCGCATGCTGATGAATAATCTCGATCCGGAGGTCGCGGAAAAGCCTGACGATCTGGTCGTTTACGGCGGCACCGGAAAAGCGGCCCGGAATTGGGAATGTTTTCATGTCATGGTTCGCTCGCTCAAAGATCTTGCCGCGGATGAAACACTGCTCGTGCAGTCCGGAAAACCCGTAGCCGTCTTTCGCACCCACGAATACGCGCCTCGCGTGCTGCTCTGCAATTCCAATCTCGTAGGTCATTGGAATAATTGGGAGCGCTTCAACGAGTTAGATCGCGCCGGCCTGATGATGTACGGGCAGATGACCGCCGGCAGTTGGATTTACATCGGGACCCAGGGAATTTTGCAGGGTACCTACGAAACATTCGCCTCTGTAGCCAAAAAACATTTCTCCGGTGACTTGGCGGGCAAGCTTGTCGTAACCGGCGGCATGGGCGGGATGGGTGGCGCTCAGCCACTGGCCGCCACCATGAATGGCGCCGCATTTTTGGCCATCGACGTGGATCCCGAGCGCATCAAGCGCCGCGTCAAGACCGGCTATTGCGATGTCATGGTCACTAACCTCGACGAAGCCCTGCGCATTTTAAAAAACGCTGTGCGCAAACGCGAGGCTGTCTCAGTTGGCCTGGTTGGTAATTGCGCCGACATAATTCCCGAGCTGGCTCGCCGTGGCGTCGTACCCGATGTGCTCACTGATCAGACTAGTGCGCATGACCCACTCAATGGCTACGTGCCAAACGGTATGAGCCTCGATGCCGCGATCGAGCTGCGCAAGAAAAATCCCGATGAATACAAAAAGCGCTCCATGGCAGCCATGGCCGAGCATGTCAAAGGCATGCTCGATCTGCAAAACCTCGGTGCAGTTACTTTCGACTACGGAAATAACATCCGCACGTTTGCTTATGAGCAGGGCCTTAAAAACGCTTACGATTTCCCCGGTTTTGTGCCCGCCTATATTCGGCCTTTGTTTTGCGAAGGCAAGGGCCCATTCCGCTGGGCAGCGCTGTCTGGCGAAGCCTCCGACATCGCGCGCACCGATCAACTGGTACTTGAGATGTTCCCGCACGACGAACATCTCAGCCGCTGGATAAAGCTCGCACAAAAACGCGTACGGTTTCAGGGATTGCCGGCACGCATTTGCTGGCTGGGCTATGGAGAGCGTGACAAGTTTGGGTTGGCGCTAAACGGTCTTGTCGCTCGCGGCGAGCTCAAAGCTCCTATCGTGATCGGCCGCGATCACCTCGATTGCGGCTCCGTGGCCTCTCCCTACCGAGAAACGGAGTCTATGCTCGACGGCTCGGACGCCGTCGCAGATTGGCCGTTACTGAACGCCTTGCTCAACACCGCCAGCGGTGCCTCGTGGGTGTCGATTCACAACGGTGGTGGCGTGGGCATTGGATACTCACAACATTCCGGCCAGGTCACGGTAGCCGACGGCACCAAAGAAATGGCTCAGCGTATCGAACGTGTGCTCACCAATGACCCCGGAATCGGCGTGGCTCGGCACATCGACGCCGGATATCCTGAGGCCAGGGCCTTTGCAAAAAACACCGATCTAAAAATCCCCATGCTGTAATCGAATGCTCTGTCACCGATTTCAGGCGTCCGGCATACTATCCAGGCCTTGAGCATCGCCACACTCATCAGCGGAGCTTCTCAGCTTTTAACGTTGCGCGGATCCGGACCCCGCCGTGGCGCAGCGCTCGCCAACATCGAACTCGTAAAGAATGGCGTGGTGCTCGCCGCCGACGGCCTTATTGTGGCTATCGGCCCTCGCGCGCAGGTGGAGGCACATCCCTTGGCGGGCAGCGCACAGCGAGTGGACGCCGGCGGCCGCGTGGTGTTGCCGGGCTTCGTCGACTCGCATACCCATTTAATTCACGCGGCAAGTCGCGCCGACGAGTACGAACTCAGAATTACCGGCGCCAGTTACGAAGAAATCGCTAAGCGTGGCGGCGGTATATTAAATTCCGTCAGCAAACTTCGCGTAGCGACCTCAGACACATTAAAGCAGCGCGCGCATAAGGCCCTGCTCCAGTTCGCCGCCTACGGGACTACCACCATTGAAGCTAAAAGCGGATACGGTCTCGATCTGGCTGGCGAGCTGAAACTTTTAAAATTGCATAAGGAACTGTCCGCCGAGCAACCCCTGGATATCGTTTCCACTTTCCTGGGCGCCCACGTCATCCCTGGCGAATTTCGCACCCGTCCGTCCGGCGCGAAAGACTACATTTCACTGCTGATCGATCAACTCCTTCCGGATATCGCCGCACAGAAGTTAGCCGAGTTCTGCGATGTTTTCTGCGAACGCGGCGCATTTAGCGTTGCGCAATCAAAACAAATTCTCGAAGCTGGCAAGCGCTACGGCCTGAGGCCACGAATTCACGCCGAACAACTTTCGCGCACCGGCGGCTCGCAACTTGCCGTAAGCCTTGGCTCGGCAAGCTGCGATCATCTTGAGAAGATAAATCGAGCGGACATTCGCGCCCTTGCAAAATCCAAAACCGTAGCTACGCTGCTCCCAGGCTGCGATTTTCATCTGGGACTGAAACAATATGCTCCCGCACGTGATCTGATCGACTCCGGAGCCATCGTCGCTCTCGCCACCGACTACAATCCAGGCACCAGCCCAACCGTAAGCATGCCGATGATTCTGTCCCTGGCGTGCACCCAGTTGCGCATGACTCCTGCCGAGGCTATCACT
This sequence comes from Candidatus Methylomirabilota bacterium, assembly GCA_035490135.1. Lineage (GTDB taxonomy): Bacteria > Acidobacteriota > Terriglobia > Acidiferrales > UBA7541 > Acidiferrum. The sequence goes on along the minus strand of DATHGV010000133.1, from coordinate 4,275 downwards.
GCCGCGACTATCAATTCCGCATATTCTCTCGGCCGCGACAAACAGATTGGCTCCCTCGAAGTTGGTAAGCTCGCTGACATTGCCATCTTCGATGTGGATGACTACCGTGAAATCCCCTATTATTTTGGAATGAACACCTGTCACACCACCATCAAGCGGGGACAAATCATTTATTCCAAATCATCGCTTAGTACCACCTGAGTCGCCGCCATCGTACAATTTGAATATGACCCGATTGATTGAGTGCGTTCCCAATTTTTCCGAAGGACGCGATCCAGCAAAGATCGAAGCCATAGTCGCCGCCATGAGCAGCGTGACTGGCGTGTACGTCCTCGATCGCGAAATGGACGCCGACCACAACCGCTGCGTCGTAACACTTGCAGGTGACCCCGATGCTGTTGCGGAAGCTGCACTACTCGGAGTAGGCAAGGCTGCTGAACTCATCGACCTTACGGTGCACCAGGGCGCTCACCCTAGAGTTGGCGCGACCGACGTAGTTCCTTTCATTCCCGTCGAGGGCGTAACACTGGAAGATTGTGTCGAGCTCGCCCACCGGGTCGGCAACGAAATATGGAAACGCCACCGCATCCCGGTATTTTTCTACGAAGCCGCCGCCACGCGACCGGATCGCGTAAATCTTGAAAACGTGCGGCGTGGCCAATTCGAAGGCTTACGCGAAGACCTAAAACGCAATCTCGACCGTCAACCTGACGTTGGCGAACCAAAACTGCATCCTACCGCCGGAACCACCGTCGTCGGCGCGCGCAAATTCCTGATTGCTTACAACGTGAACCTCAACACTTCAGATATCGGCGTAGCCAATAAAATCGCCAAGGCCATCCGCTTCTCTTCCGGCGGCTTGCGTCACGTAAAATCCATGGGTGTGGCTCTGAAAGCGCGCAATCTCGCGCAAGTTTCTATCAACCTTACCGATTTTGAAGCCACGCCCATGCATCGCGTCTATGAAATGGTCAAGCGCGAGGCTGAGCGCTACGGCGCAATCCCTGTCGGCAGCGAAATCGTGGGTTTGGTTCCCAAAAAAGCGTTGGAGATGGCTGCGGATTTTTTTCTGCAGCTGGAAGACTTCTCACCGTCCCAAGTTCTCGAAAATCGCTTGCAGTCCGCTCTTTCCGGGGCGCCACTGGAAGCTCCGACCGGCGACAGCAAGTTCGCCAACTTGGGGAAGCCTTTTCTTGACGCCGTCGCGGCTCCAACAGCCACGCCTGGCGGCGGTAGCGTTTCCGCATTCGCTGGTGCCTTGGCGGGCGCGCTAGGTCAAATGGTCGCGGGCTTGTCGCGCAAGAAAAAATCGCAAGCGGCGTTCGTCGTCCAGTTGTCAGAAATACTCGACCGGTTACGTCGCACGACGGATGACCTCGCGAAAGCGATCGACCGCGACGCAGAAGCTTTCGAGGCAGTGATGGAAGCTTTCAAACTGCCCCAGGGCGAAGCGAACCAAAACGCGGCACGAGACAAAGCTATTCAAGCCGCTACCCGCGGCGCCGCCGAAGCCCCCCTACAGGTGGCCGATGTGACAGTTGCGCTTTTCGAACAACTTGTGCAACTGGAAGCTGTCGCCGCCGCATCCATGCGTTCAGACTTACAAGTAGCCCGTTTCATGGCGGCTGCTGGCGCGCGCGGCTCTTTGGCGAACGTGGAAATAAATCTGGACAGCTTGCATGACGGCGTTTATGTATCAAAAATCAGGAATAAGGTCGCCTCATTGCGCGAGCGCCTGGATAAGAATCCCGCCGTTTAAAGAAATACGCAGCAGCGTCGAATTTGAAAGGAATACAAAAATGAATCCGCGGATGAACATAGAGAGAACCGCAAATACCGGCCCTATAACCACCATCGGTCGCGTCTTCGCCGTAGCCATCCTAGTTGCGCTGTGTTTTGCCCTGCCGAAGCCCGCTCGTGCAGGGCGATTGGCTGCGGACACTATTGCTTTGTTCCCGAAAGAAATTGGCGAATTTGCTTACGCAGACCTGAAAAAGGCACGGTCACTCAGTTGGTTCCCACAATTGCAGGAACAACTTTTGCCCGACCGCTTTAAGCAATTCGAGCGTTTCCTGGCCTCCGCCGGCATCGACCCTAATTCCCAAGTCGAAGAGCTAGCCTGGGGCCTGGTTCCCGAAGGTGTAACCGCTAAAACGGGCGCGACCGGCTCCGATGCCGTGCCCACTGGAGAGGAAATTGTTGGCGTGGCTCTCGGCAATTTCAATCCGGGCAGCGCCGAATCTTATTTTAAACAGCAAAAATTGCCGACCTTCAAAGCCCGGGGCTACACCTTGTACGCTTTCGGCAGCGGCGCAGGCCCCAGCGATCTGTTCTTTTTATTCATTGATTCAAGCACCGCGGCATTCGGCCACCGCAAGCTGCTCGAAAAAATGATCGAGGTTCGATTCGGCGGCGAAGAAGGCCTGCTTCGCAATGACCAGTTTTATCCGCTCATCGCCGATGCTAACGGTACCGGCACGGTGTGGGCCGTACTCAACCCCGCTTATACGAGGCTAGCCATGCAACAGCTCGCTCCAGAAATTCAGCAATTCCCCGAAGCCGCCAAGCTCGTCACCCGCATGCGCAATATGATTATCAGCGTGGACGCCAGCGGCGCACTGGACGGAAAGTTCCAAGCCATCTGTGGTTCCACGGAAGATGCCAATACCCTCGGACAATTACTTCAAGCCGGATTTTTGTACAAGCATTACCAGGCTCAGCAGGACAATCCCGAGATGGCCCAGCTTCTCGATACGGTACGGGTTACTCCGGCGGGAGACCGCGTTGTTTTGCGGATGACGCTAACCGACGATCAAGTTACTTCGCTAATCCGCAAAAACACCTTTGCATTCAAAATGTAACCGTTTTTAAGCCGCACCGCTTTTTACGAACTCACTAAACTGCCGACGCCTGTTCACCTACAAATTTCGTCAAGCGCGTAATCGCCATTTCCGCTTGAGTTTCATGTTGCACTCGGTCTACCCCGTTCATGATTCCCTGCTCTTCCGAATCTTTGCCGGAGCCCGCTGTCGCACGCCTTCTCATCACAACTTCAATGCGGTCGGGAGTTCTGGTCACCGTGACGTCCAAACGTTGCGCCGAATCTCCTAATCGCTCGACTTCCCGGTTGCACACTGCCACGATCGCGGACTGCAGTCCTGAAACAGCGCTGTTCGCCAACCCCGCCGCATCCGCGAAGTAGCGTCCCGCCCCACCGGCAGCGGCGCACAATCGCGTATCAGCGTCCAGTTGCATGGCAATCTTTTGCGTTTCAGTGGGCACGGTTGTCAGCTAGAGACACGTCACAGGCCTCCCGGCAATCCGGGCAATAGTACAGTCCATCCATGCAGAGTCGCACGCCAAGCTGACCTTGGCAAATCGTGCAGTACTTTTCGCACGCGCAATGCTCTTCCGTTTTATCACACTGGACACACACAACCTGTGCGGGCATGGGACCCTCCGGGAAAACTCTACCTGAGGACTAACTACCCGGCAAGGCACCTGCCGACTCTGATGCGCGAACTAAATAGCTGTACCTCCAGACTTTTCGCTGCTCTTTTTGACCCACCGGAGGGTGCATGCTAGTATCAATTTCCGCTGAATTTTGTGGAGTCTACCGTCGATCCGTCCGTCATAACCGAACTTCGTAAAACGCCGCTAAATGCCATGCACCGCCGTTTGGGCGCCAAAATGGTGAATTTCGGCGGCTGGGATATGCCCGTCGAATATCCGTCCACCGGCGGGTTGGTCGCCGAACATAAAACCGTTCGCGGGGGCGTTGGCGTTTTTGACGTTAGTCACATGGGAGACATTCGCATCGCCGCTGCGCGCTCCCACGGCGGCGCATTGGCCGCTGTGCAGCACATCACCATGAATGACGCCGCCAAGTTGGCCATCGGCCAGGCGCAGTATTCGGCCATGCTTTACCCCTCGGGCACGTTCGTGGATGACGTCATCGTCCACCGGCTTGGAGACGACGATTTTCTCCTGGTGATTAACGCCGGAACTCGCGAAAAAGACATCAACTGGGTCCGTGAAAATACCACGTCCCGCGACTGCAAGGTTGAGGAACTGAGTGACGCGTACACCCAACTTGCCATCCAGGGACCACGCGCCATCGATGTACTGCAAAAACTCACTGACGTAGATCTGCATTCGATCAAAAATTATTGGTTCACCCACGGCTCCGTTTGCAGATTGAAAAATATATTGATCGCTCGTACGGGATACACCGGCGAGGACGGATTTGAGATTTATGTACCCTCGGATGTCGGC
>DATHGV010000132.1:0-9510 GCA_035490135.1 Candidatus Methylomirabilota bacterium | reverse complement strand
TATAACGCTCCTCGCGCCTGCCGGAGCAAATCCTCCTGGCTCCATTGATAGCTATCCTGCCAATCCACTTGATTTCCAATTCTTTAGCGGCAACTTAAACAAAAGACGACAAACAAAAAAACGGCGAGCAAATTATTAGCTCGCCCTGGCATTTCGCAGCGGCTTAGGCGCCGGTGTTGGGTTGTTATCTGCCTGAGTTCGTCGCGCTTCCCGTGGATTGTCCATTAGCTTTGGGAATGCTTACGTAGCCGCTCACCTGATCTTTTCCTGCTCTGTTTATCACCACTTCTTCAGGCTGATGCCTGCCTGACGTGTACGCTTGTCGCTTTCTCTCGCCATATTTACTTGCATTAATAAATTATCTTAAGTAAGGTTAATCAACCTCCGATAGTCCCCGGCTGAATGGAATTGAGCCCTGGAATATGCTGCGTTCGACTCTTTCGATATTCATTCTTGCCGCGACATTTCATTTTCTGTTCCCTGAAGTAACCTTCTCCCAGGGTGAAACTACTAGCGCGATCAACGGCCAGGTCAGCGATGCCAGTGGCGCGCCGGTGCCAAGGGCCGCTGTGACGGTCACGAATAAGGAGACTGGTCTTAAGCGAGGGGCAAGTACCGATGATTCGGGCCGCTTCAACTTTCCGCAACTGAAGCCCGGTGCGTATTCGGTCAAGGTGGAGGCAGAAGGTTTCGAATCACAGCAGAATGACGCTGTATCTGCCGGCCTTGGCCAGAAGCAAACTGTCGATTTCCTCGTCAGGGTTGCCCAGGCTAAGGAGAGCATCGAGGTCGTGAGTGAAGCGGCCATTCTCAACCCCGAGAATGCCAATACCTCGACGACTCTTAACGGCCGGGCGCTCGAGAATCTTCCAAATCCAGGCGGTGATTTAACGTACCCTCTCCAGTTTGCCGCCGGTGCTCTTGTCAACACCGCCGGCAGCGGCAATGATTTCGTTGGCGGTACGAATGGCTATGGCAATGTTGAATTCAATGGACTTCCCGCACTGTCAAACGGCTATATCGTCGATGGCCTGGAAACCAACGATCCGTTGACGAATCTGAATAGCGGACTTTCGACCAACCTGGTCCTGGGATTGAACTCGGTATCGGAAGTGACAGTCAACACACTTTCCTATTCTGTCGATCAGGGCCGGTACGGCGCGTCGCAGGTCAACTACGTTACCAAGTCTGGTTCAAACCAGCTTCACGGGAATCTGTATGAGTTGTGGAATGGTTCAAAGTTCAATGCAACCAACTATTTTACGAATGCCACGCCAGGAAATCACAAACCGCGCTCCATACTGAACCACTTTGGAGGCAGTGTGGGCGGCCCGATTCTCCACGACAAGTTGTTTTTTTTCTTTGACAGCGAGTGGGTTCGCATTGCGCTACCCATTGTCACCGCTGCTACCGTCCCAACTGCGATGTTCCAGAATTATGTTTTGAAACAACTCCCTTTAGGCGGAACCGATTCCGTCACAGGCTCAATCTACGGGCCATCTTCGGAGTCGGTGCCGTTCTATCAGAAGATGTTTTCACTCTACGGAAATACCAGCGGGACACCCCTCACTGTACTGGGCTGTCCATTCGATGTCGGTGGAGTTTTGCCCGCAATCGTGAATGATGGGAACGGCTGCGCCAATCGCCAGAGCATCTCGCATTCGAGTGACGATCACGAACAGGTCCAGACGCTGCGCATCGATTACAATCTCGGTGAGAAAAACACCACCTGGTTTCGCTTTCAGACCGACAACGGACTCCAGGCTGCCTACACCGATCCTATCAATCCTTTGTTCAACGCGATTTCTCCGCAGCCCTTGTACTCGTTTGCAGCGGGGTATACCCACGTCTTTTCGCAGAATCTTGTGAATTATTTCAACCCGGCGTTTTCCTGGTATGGAAGCCTGTTTGGTACCAGTGATTTTCAGAAAACGCTCTCCGCATTCCCGATTGTTTTACAAGGCAGCGGTGCGAATGCGCCTTTTACCACGGTCGGTGGATTAGACAACACCTGGGTCCAGGGAAGACACGCCTCACGGTTCTTTATCAATGACAATCTCGCCTGGAGCCTTGGGGCCCACGAGTTGCGTCTTGGAACTAATACTCGGATCCTTCGGCTGAATGACTATGACTTCGGGCAGGGAACTGTCCCGACCGTGACGTACACCACCCTGCCGCAATATATTTATGGCGTCGCATCCACGGCAACAGAAACTTTCCCGACGTCCGCAAACGAACCTTTTAACTTCCTGAATCTCGACCTGTATGCCCAGGACACCTGGAAAGTGACCAAGAAGCTGACGTGGACTTTCGGAATTCGCAACACCCTAAACTCCAATCCACTAAATCCGCATCAACATATCGCTCGTCTGAGCGGCTCTTTCGATTCCATCTCGCATGATGTGAATCAGCCTTTGAACGCCGCCATTCAAACTGGTCTGGCGCATGTCTTTTCCTCGACGCCCCTCGCGATCCTGCAACCGAGAACCGCCATCGCCTGGCAATTTGAGTCCAAGTCGGTGCTGCGTGCTGGCTTTGGGTTGTTCAGTGACATTTTGCCCGGCAGCATCGCCGACGTGGTCGGTGTCAATCCACCCTACGTCAAATCATTCCAGGGCGGGCTTCTTGGTACGGTTGGTGGCACGGCCATTACGCCGGGAGTTCCTAACAGTGCGATTGACGCAACCCTGGCAGCCAATAAGACGTTTAGTTCAGGATTTGCACAGGGGCAGCTTTCCTGCGCGTCTGCACAGGCGAATCCCGCAACTTGTCTTCCTCCCGTCGCCATCACGGCGGTCCCCAATGGCGAGCTTCACGCACCGTACTTTATGGAGTGGAGTCTTGGTTTGGAACGTCAATTGGGAACCACCGGAAGCATCCACGCCCAATACGTTGGCACCCGCGCTGTAAACCAGCCGTACGTGATGCAAGTGAACGGCTACCAAACAGTCTGCGAAGGGTGCTTCGCACCGTTTCCCTACGCAAACTCTACTGATCCCAGATTCGGGGCGGTGACGCAATTGTCGACTGGTGCGAACAGTCACTACAACGGCTTGCAGATGTCCGCCATGAAACGTATTGGCCACGGCCTAATGGGACAAATCAACTACACCTGGAGCCGTTGCATGGACACTGTCTCGAACGGCGGATTCCTGCAATTTTCGGCGGGCGGAATCCTGTCTCCGCTCCCCGGAGACTTGGCACGGGACTACGGTCCCTGCGACTACGACATCCGTCACAATCTCAATGCTCAATATGTCTATCAATTCCCGATCAAGGTCCGAAATCATCTTCTTGGCTACGCGCTGAACGGCTGGCAGGTGTCGGGAACCGTGTTTTGGCATAGTGGGATTCCGTTCTCCGTCCTGAGCACGCCCTATTCAGCAAATGCAAATGGCATCGTGAACGGTAGTGGGCCTCAATTCGCAAGCGTTGTTCCCGGAGTTCCGCTTTACGAACACAATCCCATCGCAGGTGTCACTCAGCCGGGCACTGTTCAGTGGCTCAATCCAGATGCGTTTGTCTCCACCGTGGACCCCAGTACTGGGGCATGCTTGGGTGGCGACAATCCCAAGGATTGTCAATTCGGGAACCTCGGCCGTAACGCGCTGCGCGGTCCAAACTTTGCGTGGAGCGATTTCTATCTTACGAAATCCTTTTCCTTGACCGAACGTGTGAAACTGCGCTTTGACACACAGTTTTTTAATGTATTCAATCATCCGAATTTCGCGCTTCCGAGCATCGTGCTGGCCGGCATTCCTGGAAAGCCTGCTACCCAGACGGGGTTTGGAGCGATTACTTACGCAACCTCTCCGCCGACTGGATTACTCGGAGTTGGTTTGGGCGGTGATAGCACGCCACGCATGATCGCCTTCCGATTGGCCCTGGAGTTTTGATACCTAAACAAGACCAGAAACAATATGCAGCGAATGTCAAATAAGACGCCTGGAGGACGCGACCACCGAGTCCCGCGTGTGGCGAGACTATCCGCGCAAAACTGCCAAGACAAAAAAAGGGCGAGCAATTTATTTGCTCGCCCTGGCATTTCGTAGCGGCTTAGCCGCCGGTGTTGGGTTGTTATCTGCCTGAGTTCGTTGCGCTTCCCGTGGATTGTCCATTAGCTTTGGGAATGCTCACGTAGCCGCTCACCTGATCTTTTCCTACTTTGTTGATCACCACTTCTTCAGGTTGATGCGTACCTGACGTGTAGAAAAGAATCGGCTCGTTCAGCGCGCGATTCTTCTTTTCAAAGCGCTTGTCTTCCACGGTCATGGCCACACTGTATTGATTGCGCTTCTGGTTGACACCCTTTAATTCCACGGTGACGTTGCCGACTTTCTGCGGTTTGTTTTTGCCGTTGATGGTGAACTCCAGATAATCGCGTTCACCCAGGCGGCGCAGTTGATCGATTTCGTCATGATTGCGCGCGATGAGTGTGCCCATTTCGCTGCGCGCCATCTTTAGGTCGTTGCGCGTTGTGTCAAGGTCCGACTTGACCTCGACCACTTTGGTGTCCACAGTCTTCACATCGTCGGTGGTAGCCTTGGTAGCCAGCTCGCCTTTGACGGAAGAATCCAGCGCGGTCAATTTTTCTGAAGTCTCATCGTTCAATTTCGAGGACTCTTCGCGAGCCTTTTTCAGTTGCCCCTGCGTGAGTTTCAATTTGTCGGTGACCACTTTCAAATCGCCTTGCAAATCAGCGTTGGCTTTTTCATCCTGAGCGAGCCGGTCACGCAGCGCAGAAACATCTTGCTGCACGGACTGTTGTTCGGCCTTAAGTTGGTTCGCCACGGATTGTTGCGTGCTGTCCAGTTTCGATGAAGCGTTCCAACCAAAACCCAAGCCACCCAATGCAATCAGGCCCAGAACGATCAACGCCGGGAGTTGCCAATTCGACTCCCTCGTTTCCACGATTCTTTCCTCATTCATATTTAAGTTTCTCCTCACCCCAAATTGGGTTTTCGCGCCTGTGAAGCCATTAAATGTGCAGGCCGATGCCCAAGAAAGCGATTCTTTAACTTGTGATGCTTTAGCTACTTATATAACATCCCGGCGAGTAGGAGTAGTACTAGTCCTTGCAATCTTTACCCGCTTGGTCGCCCCGCACGGAGTTTTTGCTCGATTTAACCCTTTGGCGTCGCGTCCGCCCCGAACGGTTCTAAATCAGCGATGAGCTGGTCCGGCGACTGAAAAACGATGCCAGTCATACCCAACTGCCGTGCAGCTTCCACATACGCTGGGATGTCATCAATATATATAGCGTTGTCTGCGGTAGTTTTGCAGGCCTGCAGCGCGGCGCGAAAAATCAAGGGCGAAGGTTTGCTGGCGCCCACCACGCAGGAATAACTGCGGTGTTTAAAGAAACGGAAAAAATCAAACCGCTTTTCGAGCTCGGCCACATGGATTGGATCCGTGTTGGAAAGTACCGCGAGGCAATAACGCTTCGATAGCCTCTCCAGAAATGCGCCGTCCAAAAGTGGCGTCGGATCCAAAACGCGATTCCAAATTTCGCTGAATTGTTCAAATGTAAGATTCACGCCCAACCGCCGGCAGATGTGCAGTTGCCAGTCGCGCGGCGACATGCGGCCTTCCTGCCAATCGCGCCATCGCGGATCGTGTTCGATGGCCGCCCAGGTTTCTTGTGGTGTGAGCGAGATCATTCCAGCGAGTCCGCCCATCGCGCCAGCGATGTCGAGCCGCACCAGCACTCGGCCGATATCAAAAATGATCGCGCGAATTGTTTTGGCTTCCGGTCTGTTGGGTTCCAATGGGCTTTACGCTTTTTCGATTACTGGAGGTTTTGCCGCGGAGCCATTCTTTGTGTCGCGACCCTTCGCTTCGCGGCGTTCCCGAAGAATGCTGATCACCGCGGGAAGTAGAGAAACTACCACTACTGCCGCGATTACATAATGGATTTTCTTTCCAACGTCGGGGATCGAGCGGCCTAACAAATAGCCGCCCAAAATCATGCTGCCGACCCACAAGATCCCGCCAAAAATATCGTACGTAACATATCGCGAATAAGGCATTCCCGCGGCGCCAGCTACGGGAGGGCAAAAAGTACGCACGATGGGAACGAAGCGCGCCAGGATCACTGTCTTGCCGCCGTACTTTTCATAGAACGCGCGGGCGCGTTCCAAGTGACTGCGGCGAAAGAAAAAAGATTCTTCGCGTTTGTAGAGTGAAGCGCCTGCGCCGCGGCCAATCCAGTATCCAATCTGATCGCCAACGATGGCGCACAGCATCACCGGGAGCAGCAGCCATCGCAGCGGAATTGTTCCGGCGGCGGCAAAAACTCCGGCGGTGACCAGCAGGGAATCGCCGGGCAGGAAAAAACCGACGAAGAGTCCAGTTTCAATAAAAACAATTATGCAGACAAGAAGAGGTCCGCCGGAGCGGATTAGTCCTTCGACATCGTAGAGCGAGTGGAGTAAATGGCGGATGGATTCAAACACCTGGGATTGTTCCTCGCAGCGGGATTGATTGCCGGCGCCAATATTTGCGCGCGTGAACGAAAGCACGCAAAAGCGCTTATCCCAATACGGTAACAGAAGAGCGCGGGATTCTCCGCGCATTCGTGCCAGAGCAACACGCAAATACTAATGGACGCCATCCACGCGCTAAGTCGCATCATGAATTTATAGCCTCCGTGATGAAATGCGAGCCGTTGGTGTTGGAGCTGTTGTTGCTGAACTTTTTGTCGCTAAACTCGGCCGGGTTCGCAGCGCGGGGTTCATGCGCCTCATTTTCGGCAAGAAGCTTTAGGATGCGGGGTACTGCAATCTTCGCGGCGATTTTGCCGGCTTCGATGGCTTCATCGGCGCGATGAAAATCGTCCCACGCCAGTGAATGCACGTCGGGCCTGATGATCAGGTCGGCGTGGCGCTCCCACATTTCCAATTGATGTTTTTGCGCGGCGCACACGGCGCGACTCACTACCTGGAAAATGTTTGTAGGCTTGCCGCGATCTCCTTCAGGCATTCCGACGGATACGCCAACAACATACTTCGCGCCCATATTGCGGGCAGCCTGGGTCGGAACCGGGGCGATCAATCCGCCATCCACCAGCCAGCGCGTGCCAATTTCTACGGGCTCAAAAATTCCAGGGAAGGCGCAGCTGGCGCGAATCGGATCGACCATGTTGCCTTCGGTAAAAACCACAGCCTCTCCGCTATTTAAATTGGTCGCCACTACGGCCATCGGGATGCGCAACTGTTCAAAGGTCTGCGACACAAAAACTCTTTCAATCAAATCGGCGAGGCGATGATTGCTGGCCAGGCCGAGGCGCGAAACGTGCCAGCGCGCGATGTCGCGAAATTTAAGCGTGCGGCAAGTGGCCATGATTTGCGCCAGCGGAGCACCGCTCGCGTAGGCGGCACCAAGAATGCTGCCCACGCTGGTGCCAGCGATGTGCGAAATGGCGATGTGATTTTCTTCAAAAACTTGGAGCACGCCGAGATGCGCGAAGCCGCGAGCAAATCCTCCACCAAGCGCAAGGGCCACACCTGGCCGCGCAGAGTAGCTGGTAACCAGCGCGTCGTTCTCGAGCGCTGCATGGCCGCGGAGCACGGCGTTGACAAGGCGGTGGTGCTGAACATTTTCAGGTACCGAGTTGCGTTGCTCAGCCCGGTTAGTTGAAAGGTTGGGATGCACGTTTTGGTGCGAGGGGCGCGGGAAATCGCTTGCTGGCACTGGACGATCGGACAGCACGGCAGTATCGACCGTCTGGCCGGGAAGCCGGCGGGAAGCCGCGCGAGGCGCTGGGGTGCTGTAGAAATATTCGAGCGGTGCCATGGCTTGCAGAATGCCAGCGCAGCGCTCGGGGCCCTATGGTCTATGGGTCCCGCTAAAACAGTACGTCGGTACTCTGCACGGAAAAAATTAGAAAAGTGAAATGTTTCAGCGAACAGTACTTTCTTACTAGTTGCGGGTCCCATCTGTACCATTGGTGATTTTTGTGCCGTACGCGATTCTCTGTGTGTCGGGCAGAACTGAGGGCGAGGTATGGAGAACGCATACAAAGCATGGGTGGGGCAATCGGTGCTTTTGCAAGTGGCACTGGGAGATATCAAAGTTCCGCTACGAGGCACGTTGCTGAAAGACGGTAGTGAAACGATACGCATGCGCATTGGTGAAGGTTGGGATGTGGACATATATAAATCGATGATCATGACGGTGGAACGCGATTCCATGGTTTTACTTTCCGCATAAAAGGGGGAGTGATGAGACGCAACGCGATCAGCGAAGAACATCACCAGTTGCAAAAAGCCCTGAAGTTCGTGACCACGCGGCGCGCCGCGGTGCTGCTGGGCATCTCCGAACAGGAATTGCGGCGCATTTCGCATGAATCCGGCTTCGGCCGCACGGAAATAGCCGACGGAGAAGAAGACACCTATTTTACTTACGAAGAGCTGCGCCAGATCTGCGTGCTCGCCGTAAATACCGTTCACTAAAGTTTGCAGCTGCGTTGTTGCGCCGTTGCCCTCCCTCCGGCACGGACAGCGCAGCCGGCGAGTAGGTGGCGAAGTCATAGAGGACGCCACTGAAAGTTTTGACGAGTTCCTCAAGGCCCAGTCCTCGCAGTCAACCCCCAAGCCCCGGATCGCCTCCCCCCAGGCGGTTCGGGGCTTCTTCTTTTTGGAGCGGGTCGTTTTGGGTTGATAAAAATTTGTCATGCTACCCTACCCCCTGTTTTGCAAAAAAGAGCTTGGAAGTGGATGAAACAAAGAAAGTCGGGTGTAAAAGCGTGAAAAAAGAGGCTGTAAGTGGATGAAAACAAAGGGAGCCGGTTTGCAGCAATTTGCAAAGAGTCGGAGTTTTTTGCTCCCGCGGTCCACAGGTTGAACATTGCCGATACCGAGTCGGCGGCTGACAGGGCAGTTGTTGAGGGCCGATGTGACCAATATTTGGCGATTGGGATTAACGACAGCGGGCAGGGGAGAAGAGAGCGCGGTTAATGGCGTAATCATGGACAATTATACTAGTTAGATACAGTAACTACTATTTTAATTCGGGAGAGGGCAGAGAATTTAGTTAGGAGATTGCCTGTGGCGGCTTGCAGAGTGGTCTGGCGCGGTGCGCGTGTGTGGTGCTGCGACGGTGTGGTAATATTTACGAACTGTGCGCCCGTAGCTCAGCTGGATCAGAGCGTCTGGCTACGAACCAGTCGCAAAATCAATCCAAGTCGTTGTTTTGGTTGCGCTTACGGGTTTCGGGTTCGTCGTTGGCCTGCTCCAAAGCTGCTCCAGAAAACGTTCGTTGTCGCTAGTCTCTTGATCGCCGGGTAGTGGGTCAGTTTCCGATAACGGCTGCGTTTACCGGGACCTAGCGTGGCTAGGGTTTAGCCAGCCGATGCTAATTGCACCCTCCTCACAGTCGCCCTTACACTTGAGCATTCGGCGCCGCGTTACCGAACCTGCACGTCCCGGTGCAAAACCAAGGCGAGGGAATAAGCCATGTTCGAGCGCTATACAGAACGGGCTCGCCGTGTGATTTTCTTCGCACGCTACG
>DATHGV010000131.1:0-10847 GCA_035490135.1 Candidatus Methylomirabilota bacterium | reverse complement strand
TTTAAATGCTGAAAAAAGGTAGCAAGGCGGTAGCAAGCCGTCGATAGTACTGTAGTTTAGCGGGTACTAGAAATATGGCGGAGAGGGTGGGATTCGAACCCACGGTAGGATTTCTCCTACACTCGCTTTCGAGGCGAGCTCTTTCAACCGCTCAGACACCTCTCCGCGGCAATGACGTTTCATCGTAGCAGAGCCCTTCCATTCACGGCAATTCGTTGCGCAATTTAAAAAGACTTACTGGCTTGCTTGCTGACGGCGGGCCGCGAAAAAAGTCTGAATCACCTCGCTGCATTCAGAAGCCAGAACGCCAGATGTAACTTGCACGCGATGATTCAAGTCCGGATGCGAAAGAACTTCAAAACAGGACTGCACCGCCCCGCCACGCGGCTCCGCGGCTCCATAAACCAATCGAGGCACGCGCGCTTGAATCATGGCTCCTGCGCACATGCTGCATGGCTCGATCGTTACGTACAGCGTGGTATCCGCGAGACGGTAATTGCCGATTATTCTTGCCGCTTCGCGTAACGCAACAATTTCCGCATGCGCCGTGGGATCACAATCGCGAATCGTGCGATTGCCGGCGCGCGCCAATATTCTTCCTTCATGCACCAGCACCGCGCCTATAGGCACTTCACCGCTCACGGCCGATTCGCGCGCCTCCGCCAGTGCCTGCCGCATAAATTCGATATCAGCGTTCACGTTTTACCGAGAATAACATGGACGCCCGCGTCGCCTTGACAATTGGGTGGCAGCGAAAGAAACTACCGCTCGAATCGCGCACACGTTATTTATCCCAGGGAATAATCGGAAATCGTTCGGCAGTGCTTCAAAGAACGATATACTTCTGCCTGCCGTTAAAAATGTTTGTGAAAGCGCAGAACGCGAAGCAGACCAACCCTAAAAAATGGAAATTCGCCGAGATCCTATAACCCAAAGCTGGGTAGTCCAGGGCCAGAAAGAATCGCTCGAGGACTTGCCGCAAAAATGCCCGTTCGATCGTCCCGAATCAGAAGGCAAGGCTATTTTGCTTTCGCCCGTCGAAGGCGTAGCACAAGTACGGGTATTACCTCATCCCGACCCTTTGTACCGCATCGAAGGCCAGGCGGGCCGCCTTGCGGACGGCATCTACGACAAAATGGGCCCTACCGGCGCGCATGAAGTTGTCGTCGAGACCCCGCAGCACGATCGTCGATTCTCGCAATTCAGCGACGACGAAATTGATCGCGTGCTGACCGTCTGGGCCTCGCGCATCGCCGATTTAAAAAAAGACGTGCGCTTCAAATACATCAGCGTCTTCAAAAATCAGGGTCTGGAAGCGGGTGAGGAGTGGTCTCACGCGCACTCCCAGGTGACCGCCACGATCTTTGTGCCACGGCGCATCAAGTACGAACTGAATGCCGCGCATGAGTGGTACAAGGAACGCGAGCGCTGCATTTTCTGCGACATGGTGCGTCAGGAAGAAAAGAAAGGCACCCGCATCGTCGACGTGCAGGGCGAATATTACGCGCTTTGTCCTTATGCTTCGCGGGTCCCCTATGAGATTTGGCTGCTGCACCGCAAACACAATCACCTGTTCGAGCAGCCGCACTCCGGATCGAATCGCAAAAATTTTGCCTCTCTATTAGGACGAGTGCTCCGGCGCCTGGAAAAGCTATCCCCGGCGTTTCACCTGGTCGTTCACACCGCGCCAAATACGCGAAGCAAAAAAGGGGAATTGGCCGGATACTGGAAAACCTTATCGGAAGATTTTCACTGGCACATCGAGATATTGCCGATCGTTGAAAAGCGCAGCAAGTCTTATAGCATCAAAGAAGTCTATTTCAACGGGGTATTTCCGGAGCAAGCCGCCGAGCGTTTGCGTTTGCTGGACCCTAATTCATGATCCATCGTTTCAGACACCGCTCTCACAACTCGCAGCATGGCGGTATTCTCAGTAGTATGATCAGCCTACTTTTTCTGATTATTTTTAGTTTCGTTCTCTATGCCGCCCGCCGGCCCCTCCTTCGCATGGCTGGCGAATCCTGGGTCGTCGAGGATCCTCTCCAACAATCGGACGCGCTCTTGCTCCTCAGCGACGATAATTTCTTTGCCGATCGGGCTACCCGCGCCTCAGAGCTGTACCGGCAAAAATTGGCGCCCGTCGTGGTGGCTAGCGGGCGACGCCTGCGCCCCACCGCAGGTGTCGCCGAATTGATGGAACACGACCTGATCGAGCGCGGCGTCCCCAAGGATCGCATCATCCGTTTTTCGCAAGATGCTGATAACACCCGCGAAGAAGTTCTGGCCTTGCGCACCCTCGTCACCGAAAAGAATTGGCGCAGCGTAATTGTGGTGACCTCCAACTACCATACCCGCCGCGCCCGCTACATCTTTCAACGCGTCTTTCCGGAGTCCATTACAGTGCGCGTGGCCAGCGCGCGCGATGGAGGATTTGACCCCGAACATTGGTGGGAAAACCGCAAGTCACTGAAATTGTTCATCCAGGAATTGGTTGCCATGGTGGTCGCGACATGGGAATTGCGCAGGGATTCCGTCCATACGACGCAATCTCGGTTGGGCTACCACCAGCTAGCACGAGTCCAAGCCTAGTGCTCCAGTAGCAACATCCTAATTCGCCCGTCATTGTTGTTTACTCCACCTCAGTCGTATACTATCTACACTCTTTGAATCGCGGCCCTGCCCGGCCCTGCGAAGCGACTTCGAACCCCAAATTCGACGGCGAGGTGTTGTCTCATGTGGAAAAACGAAGAACGCAAGCCTCAAGGAATTCCGGAGAGGCCTAGCCCTCCTAGCACGCAGGTAAACCAGCCAGGATTTGGTAACGCTCCTAGTAACCCGGCTTTTGCGCCTCAGCCCGCTCCGCTACCCTCACGCCCAACGCAAACAGCGCCGCGTGGAAACGCCAGCATCGGCCAGGGCATCAGGATCAAGGGCGAAGTCACGGGCAGCGAAGACCTTTATATGGACGGCGTCGTCGACGGGAAACTCAACCTGACCAACGGCAGTTTGACCATCGGGCCGAACGGCACCGTCAAAGCGGATGTTAACGCGCGCGAAGTCATCGTACACGGGCGCATCGATGGCAAAGTCACCGGCCGCGATAAGGTTCAGCTTATGAGCACCTGCCATGTGACCGGCGAAGTCCAGACCGAGCGCCTGGCTATTGAGGAAGGCGCGCTGCTCCGTGGCAAGGTCGAGGCCGGCAGATTGACTCCCAAGACGGAAACCAAGAGCGCTGGTGCTACCGGTAATAACAAATCCGCGGAAGCTTTACCGGCAACTTCGGGATCGTCCGCGGATTAAACAATGACTCTGCTGAACAAATTCGGGATTGGCGGGCAAACCGATGCGTCTCGAAACTCACGACCCAGTGGGACTTCGAGCGTGAACTCAAAATCGGTGTCCGCTGCACCGCCGAGTACAAGTGCAGGCCCTTCCAACTCTTCCCATGCGCCCGAACACGCTGCCACACGCGTATCCAACGGACTGAAGGAGTTTCTGTGGAATCTCGATGGTCTCGGCCGCGGGACGCTGCTTGACCTTGGAGCCGCCTGGCAGACTACCCTGAATTTTTTTATTGAGCGCAACTTCCGCGTTTCTACCGAAGACATTTTGCGCGGTTGGAAAAACTTCCTCGATGAAGACGAGGCCGCGTTGCGCGAAAATGCAGCCCTTCGCGAAACACTTGACACCACTCCCGAAGGCCGCGCATCCCGCTTCCTCAAGTCCAATATGCAATATAAGCCCGCTTCCTTCGATGCCGTATTGCTCTGGGATGCCTTGGATTACCTCGACCCCGCCATGACTCGGCAAACGGTCGCCTGTATAACGGAGTTGTTGCGTCCGGCCGGGATCGTTCTGGCTATGTTTCACAGCAAAAAAGCCGAATCATTTCAGCGTTATCGCGTGGCGGATTCAAACACCCTTCAGGTCGTTCCCGCCAGAAGTCTCACGCCGTTTTATAAGGTGTATCAGAACCGCGAAATTCAGGACCTCTTCAGTCAATTCCGCACCACTAAATCCTTCGTCGGCCGTGACCAGCTGCGCGAAAATTTATTTATCAAGTAAAATCCTGAATACACTAAAATCCTGATACAAAGCTGTGAGTTTTGCCATCTCTTCGCTTGCACAGATTTTTCTCCAAGAGTAAAAACTCACCGTGAGCTCAAAATGCTCCGGAGGGGAACATGACTCCACCGGACTTCGAGCGAAACAAAAGCTGATCACACCGCTTTTGCGGTGTGCGTCGCCCGAAACAGCTACGCTTTACAGCGAACTTTTTGAGACGACACAGCAAAACAAAAAGGGGAGCCATCGGCTCCCCTTTTTGCATTTTCGGCGTGGGCGAAAAACGACAGGTCGGATACGCCCGACACAACTGTCGCATTTACGGACAAATATTAGTGAGCTTGACGGTTGTTGCGATGATGCGAAACCGCGCGGTGGTGGTGTCGGCTTCTCCCGGAATGCCGGTGATGGTGCCGGTCGTGCGACGACGCGCGATTAGTCGTTTGCGGCTCCGCAGGGCGCGCTGTCGTCAGTACAGGAGTAATCGCCAACACGAGCAGTGCTAAGAAAAGTTTCATAGTAAAATCCTCGCTGGAGTAAAGGCTGGGTAACTCTATTCAACCACATAGCGAGGCGAAAGTCTTCAAATATTCCAACAAAATGCTACAAAACTGACATAACTCAAACAATACTTACGGGCAGCCGGGTCCGCTTGATGCGATTTTCTGGGCCGATTTTCATCGCCCGCAGCCAACTAAACCGCCCGGCTGAATGGCGACGATTTCCGCCTGCCAAACAAAAGTACGATCCTATCTGGGCTGTATTGCGCAAGCTACGCCTGCGACGAATCTCTTGAGTGTCATAGGGTAACGAAATACGCGGAGGTCCGCCTTGACCGCGTCGTTGGCGATTGCTTCCATGAGAATCGGACGGCTTTGCCAACGATACGCCATGAGCCACCGCCAAAAGTCGGCGTGCTCGGGAGATCGACGAATTGCTCGCCAACCGCAGCGGACCAGCGAGAAGTCCAAAAAAAGAATCGTGTCCGCCGCACGAAGCCGAATCTCGGCAGCATCATAGGCCCCCAGATCACCATCCATGATCCATCTCTCTTCCGCGACAAGCCTCTCTTGGACAACCACCCACCGATCGCGAGATGTTGCGACAAGGCCTGGCCGCCAGAAAGCGTTGTCCAGTTCTATTACCGGGAGCCCCGTAACCTCGCCCAAACGCACCGCGAGAGTCGATTTGCCAGAGGTTCCACGACCTATGATCACCACGCGGTTCATTTTTTCCAATGTACGTCACGCAGGTCATGCCCGAAATCACTTCCAGGGCTTACTAACTTCTGGAGCGATTTGTTCCAGTATTAGTTCCCAGACTTCAGGATCATGTAGCGAGTAGCGCTTCATTCGGGTTCCTTGGGTTGACTGGGAATCGCCGTCGGTTGCTTCTTCAATTTTCCCATCGATTAACGAGATACTGCGATCACAAGCGGCGAACAGTTCCTTGCTTTCCTCCGGCTTGGCGATCCCCATGATCGTGGGGTGATAACGCAGCGCTCGATCATAAAGTTTGGACAGGCTTTGAATGCAGCGCTTCAGACCGGCGCCGATCGCCAGCGACCACATCACGCCATGCTGCCGCAACTCATATTTCTTTTCGCGCCCAGCCTGCACAAAGCGCTGAATATCTTTTTCCGACGCCCCTGCAAAAAAGAAAAGCTCGTCGAAATCCCGCTGCCGCACTAATTCCGCTTCGCGCTGTGGCAATCCGGTATTCTGCGCCAACTCCCGAGGCGAAAGGGAACTCAACGCCACCACAGACACATTCGTTTCTTCCGACAGCGCTTCCAACGCATTCGCCGCTGCCGGCAACGTTTCGGCCATCGGCACACACGTGAATCTTCCCAGCCGAATGGTCTTCTCCGGACGCAAATTGAAATATCCTTCCGGGAGATATATTCCGCTGCCGCCTTCGGCAATGAACGGATGCGTGTGCGCATGCTTACGCCGCGCCGCATCGAACTCCAGCCGTGACCGGTTGGTCACCCACACCGCCGGAATCCCGGCATGGTCTAGCGCAGCCGTAAATTCATCCAGGCCAGCCGCGCTCCTACCGCGCGGCGGAATCAAAGCATCAACAGCAATGTAGAGAACGCACGGCGTTTGGCGCAATCAACACTCCAGTCTGCAGAATCATTCTATGCGCAAACGTCCAGCTCAGCGAGGTGCTCCGCATTGATCGGCGCAAATAGCACGACTCGTATCGCGAGCTCCGGCACTGTCGAAATATGCCTTTTCATACAGGCATATTTCATATCTCCATATATCTGTCTCACACGAATCTAAAACACAGATCAAGAGCGAATTATTAAACGGCTCTGAATCATGGATCAGCACGGGGACATCGATTTCTCCCGTTGTGGCAGCGTTCGTGCCATAAGCAATCTTTAGTTTCGTTTACTTGCCTGCAGCGAATCGGCCCCCAGCTCGAATTAAGAACTCTCAACTCGCTGTCAAAAGGGAGAGAAGGTTCATGAATTCCAATCGAAAGATTTCTCAGTTTTACATCGTGGCGTTGGCAATCGCAGTGGCAATCCTCACGTTAAATTCAGGCAATGCGTTCGCCCAGACAGGTGGGACCGGCATCGTAGTGGGCACTGTTACCGATCCGTCCGGCGCTGCGGTCCCTGGAGCGACTGTCACCTTAACGGATGCAGCTACGAATTCAGAGAGAACTACGACCACAAACGAATCCGGAAGGTACGACTTCCCGAACGTCCCGCCCGGAAAATACAATCTGACCATCAGCAAGGGTGGATTTCGTGTGGGAAAGTTCGTCAATCAACCTGTGGCAGTGGGTGAGTCGCGCACATTGGACGCCAAGCTGGATATAGGTGAAGCGTCGCAAGTGGTCGAAGTAACGGCGGCGAACACCGACTTGCAAACCATGAATGCGACCGTTGGTAATACCGTTAACAGCTCCACGTTGGAGTCTCTGCCGAGTCTTGGGCGGGACGTTAGCTCCTTTGTCACCATGCAACCGGGGGTAAGCCCTGATGGCAGCGTTGGCGGCACGGTTGTAGACCAAGCCAGCTTCATGCTCGATGGGGGTAACAACAGTAACGACATGGATGGCAGCGGAGGCGTTTACAATCCGAGTTTTGGCGACGATCCTTCTGGTGGCCTGTTCTCTAATGTTAACAATCCCATAAGCGGGGCTAACGCCGGGATAGCCGGGAATCAGCCCTCCGGTGTGATGCCCATGCCGATTGACAGCGTGGAAGAGTTTAAAGTCGCGACTTCCAACCAGACCGCCGATTTTAACGCTTCGTCAGGTATGCAGGTCTCGATTGTAACCAAACGCGGTAACAACGCCTGGCATGGTACGGGCTATGAATATTACCTGGACAACACCATGTCTGGGAACACCTGGCAGAACAACCAATCGAACTCACCCGTGCCGGATTGGCATCGAAGCTGGTTTGGCGGGGCGCTGGGCGGTCCACTGATCCCCAAAAATATCCTTGGCGGAAAGACCTACATCTTCGCCAATTACCAGGGCACCCGTTTCCCGTTGTCGGAATCTTTTGACAGGTTGGTTCCCAGTGCGAACATGCGCATCGGTATCCTGCAGGATCCCAGCAACCCCGCAATCACCTATAACCTGAACACCCTTGATCCGCGGGGCATCGGCATCAATTCTTTTGTGCAGCAAATGTGGACTCAACATATGCCGCTGCCAACTCCAGGAGCCGGTTGCGGTCCATTCACGGGTGATGGGAAATGTGACGGCGTCAACACCTTGGATTTCCGGGGCCAGCTGGGCATTCCGCAGGACGACAACTTCGGCGTAGTACGCATTGACCATGACTTTGGCGCAAAGTGGCACTTTATGTCGAGCTATCGCTATTACCATCTAAAGCGCGCCACCGACGACCAGGTTGATATCGGAGGCTTTTTCAAGGGCGATACCTTGGGGACCCCCACGGCTCTCACCAACCGTCCCCAGGTGCCGTGGTATCTGGTAGTTGGCATGACCACCAACATCAGCACTAATGTCACCAATGACTTCCGCTACAGTTACCTGCGGAACGCCTGGGAATGGGGGTCATTCGGAGATCCAGCACAGTTCTCTACCTTGAGCGCCGCCCTTGAGCCCTTTGGCGAGTCGCACACAGAAGCCCTAACGCCCTATAACGTGAACACCCAGCAGACACGGACGCGCTTTTGGGATGGGAAAGATCACTTCTTTCGCGATGACGTATCTTGGCTTAAAGGCACGCACTTTTTCCAGTTCGGTGGCCAGTATCAACACAACTGGAACTTTCACACTCGCACGGACAATGGCGGCGGCATCAATTACTACCCGGTGTACTTGCTCGGGAATAACGGTTCGAATGGCGGCGGCACCCCGGATTACAGTCTTCTTGGCCCCGCATTCGCCCCAGGTGCCCCTAACGCGGGCACCCTTACCCGCGAGGCCGCGGCGGTCTTAGGCGTCGTCACCCAAGCGCAGCAGGCATATACTCGCGCCGGCAATAATCTGCAGTTGAATGGGCCGCTGGTGCCAGCATTCGACAAAGTCACGATCCCTTACTACAACCTTTATTTTGGCGATTCCTGGCGGATAAAGCCGACCCTGACTGTCAACTATGGCCTTGGTTGGACGCTGGAGATGCCTCCAGTGGAGGACAACGGTAAGCAGATCGTGCTGGTGGATGCAAACGGCAAGCCGATCGGCACGGAAAACTACCTGGACGCACGCAAAGCTGCAGCCCTGGCGGGTCAGGTCTACAACCCGGAAATCGGTTTTGCGCTGATAAATAATGTCGCGGGACACCCGAAGTATCCGTTCAACCCCTTTTACGGAGGGTTCAGCCCCCGTGTTGCAGTCGCTTGGAACCCCGATTTGGGCCCGGGACTCGGAGGAAAGAACTCCGTGATCCGCGGGGGCTACGGACGAATCTATGGGCGAGTGAACGGCGTGAATCTGGTGCTAACCCCGCTGTTAAGCCCCGGCCTTATCCAGCCAGTCATTTGTACAAGTGTCTTGAACTACACAACGACACCGGGCGACGGGGCGCCTTCTTGTAACCCAACCGTGACACCCAATGTCAACACCGCCTTTCGCATTGGGACGGATGGCACCACGGCTCCAATTCCCGCAGCCACCGCGACATTACCTCAGCCGTATTACCCGGGTATCGGCGGGAACACCATCGGCTCCACCGCTTCACCCCTCGACCCGAATTTCAAACCGAACTCGGTTGACTCCTTTGATATCTCCATCCAGCATCAGTTCAACAGCAGAATGTCCGTGGAAGTGGGGGGCATCAGCCGCTGGATCCATAATGAATTACAGAACATCAACATCAATTCAGTGCCGTACATGATGGCGAAGGGTGGACAGCAATTCCAGGCCGCCTACGCTGCCGTCGAGAAGGCCATGGGTTGTGCGACCTCAGTGGCCGCTTGCAACAGTGCGACCCCCGCGACAACTCTGGCAGCACTGGCACCGCAGCCTTTCTTTGAGGCCGCGCTGGCCGGCACAGGCTACTGCGCTCCTGGGAATTGCACGGCAACCGTTGTCGCGAACGAATTCGGCAACTTTCAAAGTCAGAGTGTTTGGACCCTCTGGTCTGACTTGGACAGGGGCGGTAGCGCACCTGGTTTCAATTTCCCATTCAGCATGATGAACACGGCCGGGCAAATGTCGAGCAACGTCACCATGAGTACGAGTATCGGGCACGGCAATTACAACGCCGGCTATATCACTTTCAAAATGAACGATTGGCACGGCGTGACGGTGCAGAATAACGTCACCTACAGTAAGGCATTGGGGACCGGAGCCGTTATTCAGGCCACCAGTCAGGAAACTGCCGTTGATCCCTATCACCTGGACACCCAGTACGGTCCGCAAGCTTTCGATCGCAAATTCGTGGATGCCCTGTTCCTTGTGTACCAGCCGCCCATTTATCGCAATCAACAAGGTGTACTGGGACACATTTTGGGCGGCTGGACGTTCTCCCCGATCTTCACCGCAGGCAGTGGCGCTCCGGATTTCTGCAACACTTCAGGTTTCTCTGGTGAGGGATACAGTGGCTCGCAGGATTGGGGCTCAGGGGATGGTGCCAATGTCTTCACAAACGCCAACTGCGTGCTGACCTCCAGGGCCGGAACAAGCGCCTCGGTTCACAACGTCAATGGTTTGGCCAACATGTTCGCTAATCCCGCGGCCGTATTCGGCAATGTTCGCCCGCTGATTCTGGGTCTCGACGGTAACAGCGGCGGCTTCGGCCAGTTCCGTGGGCTGTCCTACTGGAACATGAACCTGGGTGTAAAGAAGAACTTGCGAGTGATGGAGCGCCTAAGTCTCGAAGCCTCCGTCAATTTCATCAATGTTCTGAACCACAACCAACTGTTGGATCCAACTCTGAACATAACGGGACAAAACCCACAAACTTTTGGCGAGCTTGTCACAGAAGGAACCTTCCCCCGCACCATAGAATTTGGGATCCGGGTAAACTTCTAATTCCTTCCGGCAAGCTTTCAACAACTTGTTGCAAAAAAGGGAAGGTCAAGGTGGCCTTCCCTTTTTGTTTCTCGTTACTCTCTCTTTTGGGGCTTCCCATTTTATTTTCGTGGGCTGGCAGTCTGCCAACCGTTTCAGTCGGCTAGTCTTTGCCCAACTGCTATAACGCTCCTCGCGCCTGCCGGAGCAAATCCTCCTGGCTCCATTGATAGCTATCCTGCCAATCCACTTGATTTCCAATTCTTTAGCGGCAACTTAAACAAAAGACGACAAACAAAAAAACGGCGAGCAAATTATTAGCT
>DATHGV010000130.1:0-7648 GCA_035490135.1 Candidatus Methylomirabilota bacterium | reverse complement strand
TCCGTCAACCGCCACGTCGGTCTCTGTAATTCGGAGCATCGGTTTGAACCCAGATCGCCGTTGACGGTTCCAATCTGAGCAATATCTGCGCCGGGCGGTCTGGGATTCATCGAAAACAAACACCGGGTGATAGCCGACGAGTGCGCGTGAATCATCGGTGGCATCTTGCTCAGCGTCAGCCTCACGGTGCTTACGGAAGATCGGCGCGAGAATCATAATGCCTTTTCGCCCTTCTTGACGTAGCGGCCAAGGGATTGCCATGTGCGATAACCGGCAACGCGAGTGGCATGTGGGCGGGCCTGCAGAATGAGCATTAAAGAGATAAACTCAGAGTCTTTAAATGTGAGATGAGTCTGCCGGGCCCCACTAGCCTGTCGCACCGCCCGGAGAAGTTGGGCTGATGCAAGGCTCGTCGAGCCCGGCACTAGCAGAGTCCTACTCCAGGCGCTGCACCGGCGGACAGCTAATAATGAAATGGCTGTCTCCGAACGGTGCTCCGTTTGGACCGGTGAGGAGTCCGTCCTGCACATACGTCAAGATTTGAAACTCCTCGCGAAGCTGCTGCCGGTAACCCTTACTGACGGCGTCCGCAGTCCATTCATAGAGTTGGCCATTCCACATCGGGCTGTAATCGGTCGCGACCGTGGGGATTCCGCCAAAGGTATTGTTCGGACGAAAGCCGTCGGTAAGCGCAGCGTCAAGTCCCTGCCGTTGCGGATTTGCGCAGTCCGTGGATCCATTCGTAGCAATAAAGATTCTCTCCACCGGACTGCTAAAACCATCGTCTTCCCCGGTTACCAGGTTTTGCATAAGAGGGGCGTACGTATTGCCTTCGATCGCAGCTACTAACTGCGTGCTCGAATCCGTGGATATATACCAAAGCGGGTGGCCGAAACTAAAACCGTTGATAAGCTGGAACGTAACCGTCATGCCGAAGGGGTCAATGGCCAGAACCTGATCGTGCACTTTGCTGTAATCGACGTTTCCGTTTGGGAAATTAATCTGGCTTGCGTCAACACCAAAGGCGACGATCGGAGCGTTGTAAAAGATTCCGCCTGCGTTGAGAACACGAACTAGTGGACCATAGTTGGCATCTCCGATGGATCCCGGTCTAAATACAGCAGGTGGGAATGGAGCAGATGAGGGACCCGAAACCAGTACCCTTTCTGGCGAGAAATCGACCTTGCCAGCGTCGAAAATCAGATCGCCATTGCTGTTGAAGTTGGCAGTGCGAGCACCAGGGCCGGCGTTGGTCAGCTTGGCTGAGGGGTTCAAGCCAAGCAGAGTTGCCACCGTCGGGTCACTTACGTCGGTCAGAATGTACCAAACAGGTGCGTTGCCTTTTTTCATATAGCCCTTATAGAGGGGTAGCGTGATCGTACCTTTCGCTGCATCGACGTGGCCCGATTGTAGAAGTTGATACGGACCCACCAGACTGGGATTGCTGGCAGACGGCGGCGGACCAAAATACGACAAAGGCACCGATGCGCCGGTTGACGGAGGTGCTGGAAACAGATTGCAGCCTGGACCAGGTCCGAGTGGACCTGGTGCTGGTCCATTTCCGAAGGTCGGGTCTCCTTGAGCCGCTGGCGCCGCGACCGATGCGACCTTTAGCATATCGGGCGTGGCATTGGTTTTCGGCATCACGGATGTCGGCTGGCCTGTAACCTGAACTGCCTGCCTGATATTCGTTTGTGCCATTAGCGGACTTGAAGCCGAGAGGAGGCCCAACATTGTGCAGGCGACTGCTGAATACGTTCTCACACTGTGAGTCCGACTTATCTTCATTTTTCTTTGCTCCTTTGAGGAAAAGGGTCAATTGCCCCCAATTGCGCCGAATACAAGGGCAAGCCGTGTGCCACAGCGAGCCAAGCCGGCTTCAAACACTAAGCCATTCAAATGACGGGAGTTCGTGGATAACGACGTTTCTTGTGGCCACTAGATTTCGTGGGGTAGCCTCTCCATCGAATGCACAACCGCGACATTTCGTGGTTGGGGCCACGGAGCGGTGTTCGGCCACCGAGATCGAGGGCACTAGCGCGAGTCCGCAGATTGAACGGACTCTAGAGAAGCCGTCGGCGGACGACTGCCTATGACTTATTGAGGGTTTCGTGCGAACGTCGCGCGTCCGCGATAGGCCGCAGGAATCCTCGCCGACCGAAACGTCGGTCAGACCGTCGTCGGAATGGGATGCGTAGGTGAGTGCGCCTAAAGACCGCGGCCGCTTTCCGCTAAGAAGGGGGTTTGACTCGGTAAGCCGACTCGCCGTCCGCAGCCTCTCCGCACGGCCTATGGATGTCCAGTTTTTTCATGCGGCTGCGTAGCGTATTCGGATGAATGTCCAAATTCCTGGCCGCGCCTTTATCGCCTTCGATGACCCAGTTCGTAGCGGCCAGCGCGGATTCAATGTGCCGGCGTTCGGCGTCTCGCAACGAAGCGCTTGCCGCAGAAGAGGCACCAGAAGTGACCGGCCATAGAGCCTCAGTGGCTACGGGTGCCCGCGCATCGTCCACCCCGAGCGTGAATTCCCGATCCAAAACAAGAACATTGTTCGTGGACAGGATAACCGCACGTTCGAGGATGTTTTGCAATTCACGGACGTTGCCAGGCCACGAATATTCCATCAAGCGCCGCATGGTGTCCTGGCGCACCTGCGTCACGCTCTTGCCTAATTTCTGGCTGAATGTCTGGAGTAAAAACGCAACCAACAGCGGCACATCCTCCCGGCGCTCGCGTAATGGCGGGACGTGGATGGGGAAAACATTCAGGCGGTACAAGAGGTCGGAACGGAATTTCCCGGCGCGTACGTCCTCCTCAAGATTGCGGTTGGTGGCGGCAATGAGGCGCACGTCCACTTTTACGGTCTTGTTGCAGCCGATGGGTTCGAATTCGTGTTCCTGCAGTACCCGCAACAGTTTCACCTGCGTCTCGGGGGGCAAGTCACCGACTTCATCCAGAAGGATCGTGCCGCCGTCGGCGACCTTGAAACGCCCGTCGCGATTGGCGATCGCGCCGGTGAACGCGCCCTTGACGTGGCCGAACAATTCGCTTTCCACGAGGCCGGCGGAAATCGCGCCGCAGTTGACGCTCACGAAAGCGCGCGCGGAACGCCGCGATCGTTTGTGAATCGCGCGGGCGATGAGCTCCTTTCCGGTCCCAGTTTCACCGGTGATAAGAACGGCAGAATCTGTTGGGGCCACCTTAGACACGCGCGCAATTACCGCCTGGAGAGCAGGAGAAGTGCCTACGATCTCCTCGAACATGGACACCTTGTCCACTTCTTCGCGCAGGACCAGGTTCTCCTTGAAGAGTTGTTCCTTTAACTGTTGGATTTCCTGGAGCGCCAACTTTGCGGCGGTGACATCCATCACGGCACCCACGAGCTCACGTTTGCCGGATGACTCTGCCGTGGCGCCGCCCACTACATGGACATATTTGACAGAACCATCAGCCATCACCAGCCGATGATCAAAATCGAAGTCGGTCCCGTTGTGGAAGGCGTGCTCGAGCGTCTGCCGAACCATGGCGCGATCTTCCGGATGAGTTTGTTGGAGTATGCGCTCCAGAGAAGGCTCAGTATCCGCGCCGATTCCGGTAATTCGAAAGGTTTCGTCTGACCAGAAAAGTTCTCCGTCCGGAATACTCCAGCCAAAACTGCCGGTGCGGCTCAATTTCTGAGCTTCCGCCAGATAGGCCCTGCTTCGCCTCAGATCGTCTTCGGCAAGTTTGCGATCGTGAATGTCCGTGTTCGTTCCGTACCACTTGAGAATATTTCCCCGCTCGTCGCGAAGCGGCGACCCACGAAAGAGGAACCAGCGATATTCTCCATCGAAGCGTCGCAAGCGCGCTTCGGATTCGCCTGGCTCGCCAGAGACCAACCTTGCGCGCCAATGGTCCTCTAACTCTTTTCGGTCATCCGGATGAACTGCAGCCGTCCACCCCCAGCCCCTTTCCTCGCCCTTAGGGGGTTCAGGCAGCCCGTGATACGCCCGCAAGCGCTTATTCTCGATTTCAACCGAGCCGTCTGGCCCGGTGACCCATGCCAAGGTTGGAATCGTGTCGATGGTGGTGCGTAGACGCTCTTCCGATTGCCGGAGCGTCTCTTCCCGGTTGCGCAAAGTATCGTAGAGATCCCGCAGCTTCCACGTCGCTTCGTTGAAGACCCCGCTGAGGTGCGCGAGTTCATCCTCCCCGATCACTGGGACTTGATGTTGA
The DNA here is from genome assembly GCA_035490135.1 of Candidatus Methylomirabilota bacterium. Taxonomy (GTDB): domain Bacteria; phylum Acidobacteriota; class Terriglobia; order Acidiferrales; family UBA7541; genus Acidiferrum. Next base: position 3,433 of record DATHGV010000130.1, on the reverse strand, counting down.
AATTCACCTCGAGCCAGCGCTTTGGACCCCTCTACCAACCGTCCCAGTGGCCCCGTGATACTGCGTGTGATCGCTATACCCAGGCCAGCGGCAATCAGCAGCGTGAGGAATCCCGTGATTGGAACTGCGAGAAACATTCGACGTTCCGCACGCGCAATGTTTAACGCGGCCTGCGTGCGCTGTTCTCCGACCTCGCGGGCAACATTTTTGAGCAGCTCGGAGCTCAGCGATTCTAGCGGCTGAACTTGTCTCTCCAGACGGTAACGCACAGCCTCCCACTCTCCCGATGCGGCCAACGCCCTGATTGCATCCAGTTGTGACGGCAGCGTGCGCTCGATGGATTCAAGGGTCGGCAGAACCGTCGGGTCCACCTTAACCTCTGGAGGTAAACGATTGAAGGCTGCCTGGGTGCGCTGTACCTCGTCTAGAAGGCCTGTCCGGAGGGTCTCCGAATCCTTCTGCAGCCGGGCAGAGTCTTCGGACCGTGCCGAAACACTAAGCCTTTCGTAAACTGACAGGAGACCGGTGTGTACGCGCAGCACTTCGATTAGCTCTTCGTCTACGCCGTTCAGACGTTCCACTTGAGCACGGATCAAGTGCAACTGCCAGAGGAGGACGCCATCGCCAACCAACATCAGGACGATGACGAGGATAAAGCAGAGAGTCAGGCGGCGATGGATGTTGAGGCGGTAGAGGAGTGGACTGTTCGCTGTCGCATGCCTCAGCCATCCAGTCGGACTGTTGGTACGAGTCATGCATTACCTCTAGCTGAAGCGCACACGGCACGGACTCCCTTCATCGAAGGGATTGCCGGTTGCGCGCTAGCGAACTTGTTCCGCGCTCTTAATCCTTGGGGCCACGAATCCGGCTTGGCGGTCCCGTCTTGAAACTAGTGATCCCAACGAGTTCTTTTTCCAACCCCGCCGCAGCTTGCGGCGCGCTGGTTTTGCCCATCAAAACCGAATGCACTGCCCCGATATAAGCGTGACTCACGTCTTCATATTTCTGTCCGGAAACTGTAGTGGGTCGACTCACCACGCCGCTCCCCAGTTGGTGCTGCCCAATGTCAGCAGAACCAGAGTGAGTCTTTAAAATGGTGGGCCACTCCAACTGCTCAAGCGGTGATTCGGAATGCGAGCGAACCGCCTCGAACTGCATCTCTCTACGGACAAGAAATCGGACCAATTCCAACGCCTCAGCGGGATGAGCTGCCGATCGGGAAACTCCGAGACCAAATCCACCCAAGGCAGAGACCTGCGCAGCCTTACCATCGGGGACACTGCTGATACCAATCTTGTCTCGAACCGCCGGCCCGCAGATGCGCCTGCTCGTCGATGCAGGCCCGCACTTATCCTCGACGCTCAGAAAGTAAGACCGAGCCCACCCCCGATAAAAAGCTGCCTTTCCTAAGTAAAAGGCGTTGATGGCGTCCCATTCCTCATAGGAGATCGCGCTGGGAGATGATATCCGGCCGATCCAGTGAGCAGCGCGTTGCCAGCTGCGGATGGCGTCAGGATTGTTCACGCTGATCGTGCTGTCACCTTCGATGATACGCCCGCCCCCCTCCCCGACCTGCCATTCCAGCGCATTGCAGGTCAAACCTTCGCCCGCCGCACCCGGCCATACAAAACCCCAAAAATCTTTTTGTCCTTTGGCGCGTTCTCCCTGCTGGATCCTGGCGGCCATTTTCTCGAGTTGGTCCCACGTCCTGGGTGGTGTCCCATACCCATACTCTCGAAGAAGATCCTTTCGATAAAACAAGACTCCTATATCGGCAATGTACGGCACGGCGACTAGCTTCCCCTTGACCGTATAGCTCGCGACCACATCAGGGTCTACCGAAGAGAGTTCTTTCACAAAATATGGTTTGAGGTCGATCAAATCCTCACTCAGGGTTCCGGGCCAGATCACATCGACGCCAGACACATCCGGACTGGAGGCGCCTTTTCGGAGCAGTTCCCGCACGAGGCCTAGCTGGTCAAGGGCGCTCTCCGGAGCCGGCAGATGCTTCACCCTAATTCCTGTTTGCCGCGTGAACTCTTGCAGACTTTCGTCCGGGAGCACGTTGCGTTCCGTCAGGTCGTGCGACCACTCTGGATCTAGAAACGTGATCGTTACCGGTTCATCCGAAGATGGACGCGGACGATTCAAACCAAAAGCAAACAACAAAATGCCCACTATTCCGGCGATCTTTGTCCAACCCGGACGCCCAGGGAGAGCAACACCGATCTTGCGGTTCGATGCTTTCAAGATTCTCCAGCTCCGATTAAATCGATCGCCACGCAAAGCAGGCACGCTAAGTTTGGCGGTCGCCCGACAACCGGTCACACGGCTTTCGTCAAAAGCCCTGACGCACAATCGTTGACGCGTATCTCGAAAGGCCCGTCACGAACGTTCCCTCACTGGCGACACGCTGCCTAAGAGCACCAGGTGGTCATGCTTTTTCCGTTTCGAGTTCGTTGAAGCAGCAACGTCCCACCATCGGCGCTCGGGTTCCCTGGGGATAGGAGTGATTTGACGTGCGTCAGGATACAATCGATGCACAAGAAAACAGTTGTAACTGGGGAACGCCCGAAAGGCACATTATCGTAGGCATGGATCGTAGTCCGCCCTCCCAGGCAGAGTCGGGAGCTAATGAAGGACTCAAGGAGAATCTGCGACGTTCACCAAATCAACGCGAATGCTGAATTTCGACGGCCTTGCAACAAGGGAGATGTGAACCACCTGTGGTTAACATGCGATTTGAACCGTGTTAGCTGCGGCCTGTTCGCAGCCTCGCCATGACACGGTCTATGATTGGCTCGGAGACGCTTTCCGGCAACTCGAATGAATTACTTTCTGTCACGATTTTTACAGTCTTGCGGCTAGAATCGTACAATACGTGGCAAGCGCGGCACTGGGACAGGTGCAACTCAAGCTCTTTACAGACCTCTGGCGACACGTGATTTTCAAGGTAGTCTCCAAATTCAGCGAAGAATTCCTCGCACGTGATCATTGAGCTATCTTAACTCTATTCGCGAAGTGCGGCGAGAGCCACTCTCGCAGCATTAGTCGGCCCCTTAACAGCCGCGTCTTTACTGCAGGGACGCTTAGTCCCAACTGCCGCGCAACCTCATCCGTCGAAAGCTGTTGGATATCTCGGAGCATCACCACGACGCGGTAGTTTGCGGGAAGCGCCAATATCCCCCTTTCAACGAGCTGCCTTATTTCCGATTTAGAATAGAGCTCCTCCGGGTTGTCCTGCCACGCCCTGACCTGACGAGGGCGAAAGTCCCGCTCTTCGTTGCACACAGCTTCATCTAAGCTCTCAAAATGTTTTCCGCGTCGTAATCGTTGAAACGCCGTATTCCTGGCGATACTCACCAGCCAAGTCGAAAACTTCGAGCGACCTTGGAATCCGTCGATGTGCTTGAACACACTCAAGAGAGTATCC
>DATHGV010000129.1:0-32869 GCA_035490135.1 Candidatus Methylomirabilota bacterium | reverse complement strand
CATCCGCCTTCGTATCTGGGCGTCTCTCGTCCGGACACGGCGCCTCGCCTGGTAGCGATTTCTTGTTGCCGGTCGGCTTTGGAGCAATCTTTGGTTTGGAACTGAGAGGCTTCTTAGTGGGCTTCATGACGACGTATCCTTCTCCCTACAAATTTGACGACTCCAAAGTCTTGGAAATTCCCTCCAACGGAATGGCCACCCAGTCCGGCCGATTATTCAATTCATACCCCAACTCGTACACCGCTTTCTCCAGCACATGCAGTTGCAACAACGCCATAATCTCTTCGCGGCTCGGCGGAAGAAATTCCGCGCCGCGGGCGGTTTTCAAATACTCCTCCAGAAAGCGGTCGCTGATCCATTTGCCCCACACTTCCGCCCAGCCATTCAATTTCTCCCGGTTGCCGTCATCAACATTCACGCTGCCAGTCGACGCCAGCAGCGGCGCATGCGCCGCATAATGAAACGACCGCAACATTCCCGCCACATCCTGCAATGGCGATCGCTTCAAGCGCCTCTGCGACAACGGCCGCGCGGGCTCGCCTTCAAAATCAATAATCACGAAGTCTGCCCCGGTATACAGCACCTGCCCCAAGTGATAATCACCATGTATCCTCGTGCGCACTGCGCGTATGGGAGCACTCAGCGCAGCATGAAAGCGCTCAATAATCTGTGGCTCGCTCCCCAGCACTTTCTCGACTTTCGGCTTTGCGTTTTCCGGCAAGCGATCCTGCGCGTGCCGCAGCTGCCCGAAAATCCGGTTCGTCAACTCCAGCAGCGCATCTTCAAAACTTCGCTGAAATTTGTCATCAAAAGGCTCGGGAGCAAAATCAGCTTCCGTGGGCGCGGCCGGAGACCCCAGAGCCAAATGCAATTCCGCCGTTCGCCGCGCAAGCAGGCCCACCGACTCCAAAAATGGAGCGATCAACGCGCGCGCCGCATCATTCCGTCCGTCCACAACGGCACTTTGTGTTGAACTTTTGCCTACCTCATTATAAAAAGCTGAAATCGACTTCATCGTGTATTGCCACGCATCGCCCTGATTCGGCACAAACCCCTGCAGAATCCCCTGCGTCATGCGCAGCCCGCGCGCTCCCCGATACTCCAACGCTCCAAGCAACTGCGGTGTGTGCTGGTAATGCGCTTTCTCGGTAAGAAAACCACCCACCTCAAGATCCGGATTTACGCCCTCCTCCAGCCGCCGAAAAAACTTCAATATCAAGCGGTCCCCGTAAGCCACCGAGCTGTTGCTCTGCTCTGCCGTAATCGCGCGGGGCCGCAGGCTCCCAGCCGCCCCGGTTTCCTGCAATGACAACGCATGAGTGCGCAACGTCACCAGCTGTCCAACCTCCCCAGTAAAAACCAATCCTCTCTCAATCGCGTCCAGCAAAAAAGAAAGAAACGCTTCGTTTTTCAGTGCGTCGGTAAGCGTCACCTTCTCTCCGCTCGAACGCCCCGAAACCGTCAACACCGTAGCCGTACCCGCGCTACTCACGGATGGTGTACCGGGTTCGTTTGTGAGGTTAGAACCCGCGTCTTTGCCGGGTGCTCCGGGTTCGCCTTTGAGGTTTGAACCCGGGTCTTTAGTTACCACCAGTGGCACTGAATACAAATCCGCCCCGCCACCCTCATACTCCACCTTCACCATAACAATCAGCGCATGCAGCGCATCCCGCTCCAACGTAATAAAATCCACCACCTCGGCAGCACGCAGCTCCCTAGCCTTAGCCCCGAACCAGCGCTGCCCCTTCAAGTAAGCGGGCAATTGTGCCGGCAATTCCGTCTTTAAATTAGAAAACATGTCTTTGCCAAAACCCGGCGAGGCCATAAACATCTCTCTCCAGCAAATGCATCACAACGGCTGCGGCTCTTTGTATTTTTCCTTCGTCGAATTTCCCAGATATCTCTCCAGCGCGCGCCGCGCCAGATCCTGTCCTCCCAGTCCAAACGCAATGGCCAGCCCTAACATCGAAGCTCCAAACACAATCGAAAACGCCGCCAGCACCGTTTGTCGCGCCAGCCCCAGTTCTTCCAGCGCCATGGAAATAGCCAAAATCCAGATCACAAACCGAATCGACCAGCTCCAAATTTTCGGCGAGCGAATCCCCGCATTCACGGAAGCCAACAGCGCCGCGCGCGACAAAAAATTCGCCAGCACCAATCCCAGAAATAAAATCAGCATGGCGATAAATACTTCGGGAAGGAAGCGGAACAATCGCGATATCTGCTCCTGCAACCCCGCCACACCCAAAACGCTGACGCCGATCAGGATGAATCCCAGCCACGTGATCCAGAATATCGAGCGGCTCAGCAGTTCCGTCATCGACGGCAGATCCGCCATCCGCAATACCCGCGAAGCCCCGGCATCTTCCGAAACGCGATCCAATTTCGTTAGCCGCAGCACCGCTCGCAACATGTGGCCCAGCAGGTAAGCCGCCAGCAATCCCACCAGGATGATGACCACCATGACCACCAATCGCGGCAGAAATTCCGCGATCATATGCACCAGATTGTAGTAAGCCTGCTCCAAACCCTGCACGATGGTGACTCTCATGATTTCACCTCGATTCCTGCTTTCCACTTCTCCGTCAAATATGGCTTCTGCCGTTCGAACTCCATGCAAAGATTTTCACTCACCGCTTCCATATCCGAAGCCGAAGCCTCGGAAAATTCCGTCAGAAACGAATAAATTTTCCCGCGATAAAGTGGCACCAACGCCTGCACCAGGTGATCCCGATTGATCACCGAATGATGGTAAGAGGCAGCGAACTCATACAGCATCGTCACCCATAACTCCGACGGAAACCGGAATGAGTGTTGGTCAAGCGTCGCGATGCCTTGAATGCTTGCTAGCGTTTCTGGACTTAAAATCGACTCCAGGATCGGTCCAAGTTCTTTAACTCCGGTTTGAAACATTTCAAACATTCTCGCGCGATTAAGCTCCATCGATTCCGCGGTAACCGCATGGTCTGGACCAAACGTTGGCAATGGTTCTGAACCCTTGCGCTCCAGCCACGCCTGCTGGTGTGTTTCCAGCAACCAGAACAAACTTCCCACCGTTTGCCGCAACACTTCCACCAGGTCGGGACCCGCACCGTCCGGCGGTGGCGGCTTCTCGCCAAGATAAACCTGGCAGCAGCGAAAATCGGAAGTGAGCGCGGAAATTCCCATCCACGCTTCCGGCCGCGAACGCACTGGCTCTTCGTGCCACACATCTTCATTGAGGCAAAAGTTACCGAGCCGGTTCGAAAACGCCCACTCATCGGAATACAGCTCGCGAATCCTCCGCCCGAATAGCGCGCGTGTCATGGGATATAGAAGATTTCGTGCCAGCAAACCCTGAAATTTATGGCGCGAATATAATGGCGCTACAAAATCGAAGCTATCCCGGAATGCCGGCCGCAGAAGGTTCGCGACCCACTCCGGAGACGTGCTGGAAGTAGCCGGCGACACTACCGCGCACCCCCTGGCTCGTAGCAAATCCGATGCCGAAAGAATCGTGCGCAGCGCCAAGCCGGGCGAGGGCGCGCCATTAAATGCCGCCGTAACCCGGTGAATCGTACGCAACGAGGTTATCCCCTTGGAGTTCGAATTATTCCCAGGCTGTCCATCGCCCGAGTGATCCTCTGAACCAGAATCTTCCACCGCGCCGCCATCAACGCTGATGATCGCCACTCGCTGGCGCACAAAATTCTGTTGCAAACTTTTTTCAACATAATGCGCAGCCCTCCGCACGGTGTTGGCGCTGCGATGCGAGAGGATCCCAACAAGCAGGTCCACCTCGCCGACACTCATTAATTGACGAAGCAGGTCGTCAGAAAGGAAGGTTTCGTCAGCCAAAGTACTTCTACTCTCACTTTCAACCGGGTGGAAATATAATACCGAGCAAACCCTGATAATGCGCAGCTTAAACTGCCAGCGTCAAATGCGGCGTAGTCGGAACCAGTAAAATTGATAAGGACCGAGCGTCAGCAGGTACGGCAAATCGCCAAATCTCGGAAACAAGTTTCTTCCAAACATTTCTATCGGTATGTAGCCCTTGAACCGCTGCACATCCAACTCGACCGCCTGTGCTGAACTCGACAAATTATTCACCACCAGAATTTTCTCGTTGCCCAGCTCGCGGATATACGCCAGCACCCGGTGATTTGACGGCCGCAAAAATTCCATCGTTCCCCGGCTGAACACCCGATAGGAATTTCGCGTTTTGATCAACGCCTTCATCCACGACAGCAGTGAATGGCTGAACCTCCGTTGCGAATCCACATTCACGACCTGGTAGCCATACACGGAATTGGAAATCAGTGGCGAATACAACCGTTCCGGATCAGCAAAGGAAAATCCCGCATTCGTCCCGCCATTCCATTGCATCGGCGTTCGCACTCCGTTGCGATCGCCCAGGTAAATGTTGTCGCCCATCCCAATTTCGTCGCCGTAATAAACGATCGGCGTCCCCGGCATGGACATCAACAATCCATTCAGCAGCTCGATCCGTCGCCGGTCATTTTCCATCATCGGCGCCAGCCGCCGCCGGATCCCCAAATTAATCCGCATCGTCTTATCCGTGGCGTACTCGTCGTACATGTAATCGCGCTCGACGTCCGTCACCATCTCCAACGTAAGCTCGTCGTGGTTCCTCAAAAAAATACACCACTGGCAATTTTCCGGAATTGGCGGAGTCTGATCGAGAATCTCAATAATTGGTTTGCGGTCCTCTAATTTCACCGCCATGAACATTCTCGGCATCAACGGAAAATGAAACGCGGAGTGAAATTCGTCGCCGTCCCCAAAGTACGCGCGCACATCCGCCGGCCACTGATTGGCCTCCGCCAGCAACATTCTCCCCGGATAAAATTGGTCCAGCCGCTTACGCACTTCCTTGATAATCGCGTGTGTCTCTGGAAGATTTTCACAAGAGGTACCTTCGCGCTCCACCAGGTACGGCACCGCGTCCAGGCGGAAGCCGTCCACGCCCATATCCAGCCAAAACTTCATGATCTCCCACATGGCCTCGAACACTTCGGGATTATCAAAATTAAGATCCGGCTGGTGACTGAAAAATCTGTGCCAGTAATACGATTTCGATACCGGGTCCCACGTCCAGTTAGACAGTTCGGTATCGATAAAAATAATCCGCACACCCTGATACTTCGTATCCGTATCGCTCCACACGTACCAGTCGCGCTTCGAGTTATCCCGCGAACTGCGCGCTTCCTGAAACCACGGGTGCTGGTCTGAGGTGTGATTCATCACCATCTCAATGAGTACCCGCAAGCCCCGATTGTGCGCCGCGGTGAGAAAAGCCTTGAAGTCATCCAGTGTTCCGTAACTCGGGTGTACGGTGGTGTAATCCGCGATGTCGTAACCGTCATCGCGTAACGGCGAAGGATAAAACGGCAGCAGCCAGATGGTGTTGGTGCCTAGTTCCTGAAGATAGTCGAGGCGCTGCGTCAGCCCGACAAAATCACCGATGCCGTCGCCGTTGCTGTCGCAAAAAGTGCGTACATGCAGCTGATAAATTATCGCGTCTTTGTACCACAGGTTGTCTTCTTGCAACGCCAACGGGGTAACTCTCCTTTTCAGCGCCTCATCAGCGTGAATGCAAGTTCACAAGTTTATCGTAACGGCTCAACTCGAAATATATGCGCCGGCAAAGCCGCGGGATTCAGTTCCACATAATTTCTGCTTCCCTGCCAGATATATTTTTTATCCGTTAGCAGGTCGTTCATCTCGTAAGACTCTCCATCCGCCAATCGGAACTCCTTCAACACTACATCCACCCATCCCATCTGCCTGTTCACCGGGTCCAGATTTATCACCACCAGGAGTTTGTCGCCGCGATCTTCCGACGTTTTGCTATAGGCGATCAACATCGGATTATCCGTGATGTGAAATTTCAGACCATAGTTGTGCTGCAAAGCAACATGATCCCGCCGGATGCGGTTCACCCGCCGTATCAGCCCCTTCAAACTTTTCGGGTCGTTCCTGTTCCAAACCCGCACTTGATATTTTTCCGAGTCCAGATATTCTTCGCTGCCTTCGCGCACCGGCACATTTTCCATTAATTCGAACGCCGGTCCATAAATCCCATAATTCGCTCCCAGCGTTGCCGCCAATACCAATCGGGCAATAAATGCCGGTCGGCCGCCCTTCTGCAGATACTCATTTAAAATATCCGGAGTGTTCGGCCACAGGTTCGGCCGAAAAAACTCACTCACGGGCGGCTCGGTAATCTCCGTGAAATATTCCGTCAGTTCCGCCTTGGTATTTTTCCACGCGAAGTACGTATAAGACTGCGTGAATCCCAATTTTGCCAGCCGGTACATGACTTTAGGTCGCGTGAAAGCTTCCGCCAGAAAAATGGTGTCCGGATGTTCCCGCTGCGTCTCTCCAATCAGCCATTCCCAGAATGCAAACGGCTTCGTGTGCGGATTGTCCACGCGGAAAATCTTGATCCCCTGCGAAATCCAGAACAAAACCACGCTCTTTAACTCTTCCGCCAGCGCCGCATAGTTGGCCGTCTCAAAATCCAGCGGATAAATATCCTGATATTTCTTCGGCGGATTCTCCGCGTACTGCACGCTGCCATCCGCCCGCGACCGAAACCATTCCCGATGTTCCTTCACATATGGGTGGTCCGGCGAGCATTGAAACGCGATGTCCAGCGCCAGCTCAACTCCGTGAAGCGCCGCTTTTTCTCGCAATGTCCGCAAATCCGCCAAAGTTCCGAGCTCTGGATTTATAGCCTTATGCCCGCCGTCTTTCGAACCAATGGCCCACGGACTGCCCGGATCAGCCGCCGTCGGCGTCGTGGAATTATTTTTGCCTTTGCGTTCCGTCACGCCAATCGGATGGATGGGCGGCAAATACAAAACATCAAATCCCATATCCGCCACGTATTCGATATACTCCGCGCAGTCCCGCAAAGTTCCCGGACTTTCCCCCGAAGTCGTACACGAACGCGGAAACATTTCGTACCACGTGCTGAAACGCGCCCGCGGGCGATCAACGCGCACCACCAGCTCTTTCTCGTAAACCGTGTCGCCCGTGCGCTCCCGGTATCGCGACATCAGCGCAATTAAATCCTCATCTTCCGAGAACGGCGCCGCAGCCGCTGCATCGTTTCCCGTAATCTTTCGCAATCGCGCGCTCAACGCATTCAATACCTGCGCATCCCCAGGATTCGCGCGCTTCGCGGCCGCCGCCACAAATTGCGCCCCGGTTTTCAAGTCCAACGTCAGATCCTGTCCCGCGTTCGCTTTTTTCCCCAAATCGCGAGCCCAGGTTTTGAAGCCGTCCACCCATCCTCGCAAACTGTAGAAATAAATCCCTACGTTCCTGGGTCGGAACTGCGCCTCCCACCTATCATTCGTAACCAACTGCATCGGCTCATATTGCCAATCCCCGTCACCGTCTCTGCGATACTGCAGCGCCGCATCGATCACATCGTGTCCGTCAGCAAAAATATCAGCGCTCACCGTCACAAGTTCCCCCGGTGTGCGCGTAATTGGAAACCGTCCGCCATCAATTTCCGGCAGCACGCTTTCAATCACTACTCTCTGAACAGACTTCGGCGTATTTTTAACTTCAGTTTTTTTTGGAAGGAATCGTTCGTCTGTAACCGTCACGGCGTGAAGTAAATTCGCCCCCACTCCCCAAATTTATTATCCTGGACTCATTATATACGCCTGTAGTGCAACGATTCTTCATGCAGCGAAATACTTATTCAAAGGATTCAAATTCCAATTGCAATTCGTCCAGTCAGTTAATTCTCTCTACTGGATTCACTGGATACTCTCACGCGCCTGAAAAGCCTACACTAGCGGTGCTGATGGCCATGGTCTGCCCAGCGCGAGGCCCAAGTGAAGATAGCCCAAGTGTCCCCCTTATATGAAAGCGTTCCACCCAAAATGTACGGAGGTACGGAACGCGTGGTTTCGTTTCTCACCGAAGAACTGGTTGCGCAAGGCCAGGAGGTTACTCTTTTCGCCAGCGGAGATTCGCAAACTTCCGCGAAGCTCGTTCCGGGCTCAAAAACTTCTCTCCGCTTGAGTAAAAATTCCGTCGACCACCTGGCGCATCACATCGCCATGTTGGACCACGTGATGCGCATGGCGCCAGAATTCGACATCATTCATTTCCATATCGATTACATGCATTTCCCGTTGTCCCGTTATTGCGCGCTGCCCAGCATAACCACTCTTCATGGCCGCCTGGATCTTCCAGATTTAATCCCAGTTTATAAAAGCTATTCGGACGCCCCCGTGATTTCCATTTCCATGGCGCAGCGCAAACCATTGCCGCGCGCGAACTGGGTGGCCAACGTTCATCACGGCCTGCCTGTTGATCTCTTAACCTTCAATCCCAAAGCAGGCGACTATCTCGCGTTCCTGGGCCGTATCTCCCCCGAAAAACGCCTCGATCGCGCCATCGAAATCGCGAAACGCGCCGGGATGCCCCTGAAAGTAGCCGCGAAAATCGATAACGCCGACCGCGCCTACTACGAATCCACCATCAAGCCCTTAATGGGCGACCCCAACGTCGAATTCATCGGCGAGATTGGCGAAGACGAGAAAAGCGAATTTCTCGGTAACGCCTACGCCTATCTATTTCCCATCGACTGGCCCGAGCCTTTCGGTTTAACTATGATCGAAGCCATGGCCTGCGGCACTCCCACCATCGCCTTTAATCGCGGCTCCGTTCCCGAAGTCATGCAGGAGGGTCTGACCGGCTTCATCGTCAATAATATGGATCAAGCCGTCGCAGCAGTGGAAAAAATAGCATCAATCGAACGCACCGCTTGCCGTAACGTTTTTGAAAAGCGCTTCACATCCGCGCACATGGCCGAGCGATACATTCAGGTCTATCAGTCCATGGCCTCGGATATCCACCTCGCTACTCGGGCCCAGGATATCTCTGATACCCCACGTTCACAGGCAATCGCATAATAAAAAATTCCCGATTCGTGGCAGGATAGGTCTGTGGCAGATATTGTCCGCGTCAAAGACCAGTATTACGTTAAGGCGACCTCGGCGCTCGCCGATGACCGCACGCGCGTTCTCAAATACGGCGACACCTTCGCGGTCCTAAATCGCTACGGCGACATCGAGCCGCTAGGCTTCGGCCAGTTCGGCTTGTTCCACTCCGAGACCCGCCACCTCTCGCGCATGACCCTGCAGTTAAATTCGCAGACGCCCATGCTGCTCAGTTCCACCATCCGTGACGACAACGCCTTCCTCGCCGTGGATATGACCAATTTCGACACTACCACCGCCAATGGCGCTGTCGGACTCAAAACGGAACAAGGCTTGCCTCGCGAAACGATCCATCTTTTCCGTTCCAAATTTCTCGACAAAGCCACTTGCTACGAACAGATCCGCTTGATCAATTACGGTCTGCAACCTCTCCAGATTTCCCTCAGCTTTCAATTCGAAGCCGACTTCGCCGACATTTTCGAAGTTCGCGGCACCAAGCGCGCAAAAAAAGGCGATCGCCTCTCCGACTCTCTCGACGGCGATACTGCCGTCCTTTCCTATCGCGGCTTGGACCATATCAGCAGAAAAACTCGCATTGAATTTACTCCCAAGCCTCGCGTGCTCACCACCCGCCAGGCCCGTTACGAATTCACTCTCGAGCCTAAACAGGAGCAATCCGTTTTCGTCACCGTCTCCTGCGAACGAAATTTAATTCCCGTCCCCACCAATCCTTATCAAAGCGCTTTCAACACGCTGCACAATCGCTCCACCAACGAACGCTTGCACGAATGCCAGATCACCACTTCCAATAAGCGCATCAACTCTTGGCTCAAGCGCTCGGAAGCCGACTTGCGCATGCTCACTGATGGCAATCCCGAAGGTGAATATCCCTACGCGGGCGTACCCTGGTTCGCCACCGTGTTCGGCCGCGACGGACTCATCACCGCACTCGAAACTTTGTGGATCGCTCCGCACATCGCCAAAAGCGTTTTGCAATATCTAGCCGACGAGCAAGCCACCGAGGAAATCCCCGAACAGGACGCCGAGCCGGGGAAAATTCTTCACGAAATGCGCCGCGGCGAAATGGCCGCGCTCAAGGAAGTTCCCTTTGGCCGTTATTACGGCAGCGTGGATTCCACCCCGTTATTCATCGTTCTCGCCGCGGGATATTTTCTGCGCACCGGTGACACCGAATTTTTGTCCTCCATTTGGTCCAATATTCAAGCCGCTCTGCGCTGGATCGATATCTACGGCGATCGCGATCACGATGGTTTCGTCGAATACGCGCGGCGCTCCAACACTGGCTTGATCCAACAAGGCTGGAAGGATTCTCACGATTCGGTTTTTCACTCCAATGGCGTATTAGCCGAGCCGCCCATCGCGCTCTGCGAAGTGCAGGCTTACACCTACGCCGCTAAGCGTTCCGCCGCCATGCTCGCGAGTGAATTCGGCGACAATGATGCCGCCTTAAGACTCAACCTGGAGGCGGACCGCCTCCAGCAGCGCTTTGAACAAGAATTCTGGTGCGAAGAAATCGGCATGTACGCGCTCGCTCTCGACGGCAAAAAACAACAATGCAAAGTCCGCTCCTCCAATGCCGCACAAACGCTTTTCTGCAAAATCGCTTCGCCCGAGCGCGCCGCAATCATGTGCCGCCAGCTCATGTCCAACCAACTTTTCTCCGGCTGGGGCGTGCGTACCGTCGGCTCCGGCGAACTGCGCTACAACCCCATGTCCTATCACAACGGTTCTGTCTGGCCACACGATAATGCCTTGATCGGCTGGGGCCTCTCCCTCTACGGTTTCCAGGATGCGGTCGGCTCCATCCTCAACGGTCTTTACGAAGCCAGCCTGCATGTCGACCTGCATCGCTTGCCAGAACTTTTCTGCGGCTTCCACAAACGCACCGAATCCATCGGGCCCACGCTCTACCCCGTCGCCTGCGCCCCACAAGCATGGGCCGCCGCCGCCCCCTATCTTTTGCTTCAATCCATGTTGGGCCTGCGCATCAAAGCCGCCGAGCGCCAGGTCTCCTTCGCCAATCCCATCTTGCCCGCCAACATCGAAGACGTGCGCATCGACAATTTAGGCATCCCCGGCGCCGACTGCGACGTAATCATCCACCGCTACTCCGCCGGCGTCTCTGTAGACATCCTCCGCAAAAAAGGCGACATCGAAGTCCTCAAATCTCTCTAACGCAACCGCCGATTGTTGTTGACGCGTACGCCCAGAATTAATGCGCAATAAAAATTGAATAGACGCGAAGGGTGGCCCACCGTCAGGTTTTTGGAGGGTGGGTCTCGTAACCTGGGAAACCTCGGCTGATCAGTGTTTAAAGCAGTAGAAGGAAGCAGGAGAAGGAACACGAAAAACGAACAAAAAAATGAGGAGGCGGGCCAGGTCTTCCCGCCTCCTCGCATTCCCCTCTCGGGGAGAACCAGCTAGTCTGACGGAGGGTGACTAGCCAGTCGTGTGTTGGCCTGCACATGAAACCCCGCCCGCCACCAAAAAGTTTCGCGCTCGTCGAAAAAAGTTAAGTAGAATCGTTCCGGTAGCTTATAGCTCGCTATCCACATCCAACCACCTAATGTCCCGCACCTCCAACCTCAGCCCCGAAAATCTATTGCGTTTTCTACAGGTTAAAACCGAGCCCGCCTCCGCCAACGACATCGCTCGCGGCTTGCACCTCGGAAAGTCCGACCGCCGCCCCCTCTTCAAAATCCTCACCAAACTCAAAAAACGCAATGCCATCGAAGAGCTGCCCGGGGGCCGCTACCGCCTGGCAAAACGAAACGCCGCAAAAGAATCCGCCTCCGCACCCCCACAATCAAAACGCCGCCCCGACCACACCGAAGCCAATGTCGCGCAAACCAAGCCCGCCGCAACCGTCCTGGCTCGCGATGAAATAAAAGGCCGCCTCGTCCTCCACCACGACGGCTACGGCTTCGTCGTGCCCTCAACCCCCATCCCGCAACTTGATGGCGATCTGTTCATTCCGCCCAACGGCATAAGTGGCGCCATGCACGGCGACCAGGTCATCGCCAAAATGAAGCCGGCGTACGGCGTCACTGGAGCCCGCCGCGCCGAAGGCACCATCGTCCGCATCCTCGGCCGCGCACACGCCACCGTCGTCGGCCTTTTCCGCTATAGCTCCAATGGAAATGTCGTTCTCCCCTACGACATCCGCATCCAGAACGAAATAGAAATCCCGCCCGGTGATGAATTAACTCCCGCGTTGCGCGAAAAATTAGGTTTGCCACCAGCCGATCACGTCCAAGCCCGCCCCAAGCGCCTCCCCGTTCTTCCCGAACTCGACGGCGCCGTCGTCAACGTCGAGCTCACGCGCTACGCGCGTGGCGGCGCTCCGCCCACCGGGCGCGTCGTCGAAATCCTCGGCCGCCCCGGCGACCTCGGCGTCGACATAGAAATCATCATCCGCAAGCATCATCTCCCGCACACATTTTCCGCCGAAGTCCTGCAGGAAGCCGCACGCCGCGCCGTTCCCGTCAGCGAAACCGAACGCGCAGGCCGCCAGGATTTTCGCGAACTCCCCATCGTCACCATCGACGGCGAAACCGCCCGCGATTTTGACGATGCCGTTTACGTCGACCGCAAGCCCGACGGCGGCTGGCATCTCCAGGTGCACATCGCCGACGTCTCCCACTACGTGAGAACCGAAAGCCCGCTCGATCACGAAGCCCGCCTGCGCGGCACCTCCGTCTATTTTCCGGACCGCGCCGTCCCCATGCTCCCCGAATCTCTTTCCAACGGCATGTGCTCCCTCAAGCCGCACGAGGACCGCCTGGTCATGAGCGCTCTCATGGAGTTCGACCCTGCCGGCAACATGCGCACCGCGCGCATGACTCCCGGAATCATTCGTTCCTTCGAACGCATGACTTACACCAACGTAAACAAAGTCATCGAAAAAGATCCCGAGATGACCGCGCGTTACGCCCCCTTCGTAAAACATTTCGACAACATGAAAGAATTGGCGCTCCTTTTGAATAAGCGCCGCAACGAACACGGCTCCATCGATTTCGATCTCCCCGAACAAATCATCGAATTCGACGATCAGCAGCGCATGGTCAGCATCGGCCGCAGCGTGCGCAACATTGCCCATCGCCTCATTGAAGAATTCATGCTCGCCGCCAACCGCGCGGTCGATAGTTATCTTCTGCAGCGCGGCATCCCCTCTCTTCACCGCGTCCACGAAAAACCCGACGCCCGCAAAGTTCTCGAGTTCGAAGAACTCGCCCGCGCTTTCGGCTACTCCCTCGGCGTGGAAAATTTGCAGCAACGCGAAATCGCCGTGCGTCACGGACGCACTCCAGCCCCCGCGCGCGCCGGCCGACCCGACTCCTACGGCCACGGCCGTGAGCGCCCCATGAAAGTCAGTCTCCCCGGCGGCGTCGACTTGAACATCACCCCGCAGCATTACCAGCGCCTCATTCGCAAAGTCACTGGCAAACCCGAAGAACGCATCATCTCGTATTTAATGCTTCGCTCGCTGAAGCAAGCTCGT
Source organism: Candidatus Methylomirabilota bacterium (assembly GCA_035490135.1). GTDB lineage: Bacteria > Acidobacteriota > Terriglobia > Acidiferrales > UBA7541 > Acidiferrum. Next base: position 19,375 of record DATHGV010000129.1, on the reverse strand, counting down.
TACGCCGCCGAGCCACTCGGCCACTTCGCGCTCGGCTTCGACGAGTACACTCACTTCACCTCGCCAATTCGCCGCTATCCGGATTTAATCGTGCATCGCATTCTGAAATGGGCGCTCGAACATCCCGAAAGCAAGCCGCATTCTGCAGATTCACCCCGCCCTCCGCAGTGGAGCAAAACCGCCGCTGCAGCGCTGGCGGCGCAAAATGAAGAAGCCAAACTTTACTCCCAGCATCAACTCGAGGAAATCGCCGCGGAATCCTCCGAAGCTGAACGCCGCGCCAACGGCGCCGAACGCGAATTAATGGATTGGAAAACCGCGCAATTCATGGAGCAGCATCTCGGCGAAGAATACGACGCCCTTATCATCTCCGTTCAAAAATACGGCTGCTTCGTGGAGCTCTTCGAAGTTTTTGTGGAAGGCTTGCTGCCCATCAACGCCCTGGAGGAAGCCGCCGGCACCCGCGTAGTTTTTCGCGAAGGCGATCACGCCATCGTCTCGGCACCCGGAGGAGGAGCCGACAGCCCCCGCGGCGGCCGTCGCCGAAATCCCCCCGGTCGTGGCCGCGGCACAAAACCAAAACAACTCACCTGGAGCCTGGGCGACAAAGTCCGCGTCCGCGCCGAACGCATCGACCCCATGCGCAAACGCGTCGAATTCGCCCTGGTCACTCCCTGCTGAAAAATTAGCTGGGAAATAACATCGAATTGCATTTTCAGTTTTACGAAACGGCCAGTCGGAATTACAAAACGGGCTTTCTGGCGCGCACTCCTTAAAATTCAGCGAACATTTCGGGAATAAATCTGCGCAGACGAGGTTAACGACTATGTCGGCATCGGGATCACGCCTCAGGGGGATCTTCCGTGCGTCAGCGAACGTTGATTGGAAGCCGGGAGCTGCCGGCTCTCTTGCGCCCATTCGTGTGTTACGTCAGAGTGGTCCTATTCGTCCAGTGTGTTGGACTGCTGCCTGCGTTGGCAGCGCCCGCCACCACGACGACAACGCTGTCCGTTACCTCCGCTGGAAACGCAGTGGCAACCGTGACGTCTGGAACTGTGGTGACGCTGACGGCGACCGTCATGACCGGCAGCACCCCAGTCGCGCCAGGCCAGATCAACTTCTGCGACGCGACGGCAAAATCCTGCACCGACATCCATCTGCTGGGCTCGGCGCAATTGACCAGCGCAGGCACGGCGACGCTGCACTTTCGCCCCGCCATGGGAAGCCATAGCTATCGGGCAATCTTTGTAGGGACCAATGCCAATGCGGCAAGCTCTTCAGCGGCGTCCACTCTGACAGTGACCGGAACCTATCCGACGATGACGAGCATCGTATCCAGCGGCGGGCCGGGCGACTACTCGCTCACCGCGACAGTGCTGGGCAATGGGCATGTCTCGCCAACGGGCACGGTTTCGTTCCTGGACACAAGCAACTCGAACCAGGAGCTTGCGACGGCGACGCTGACACCTGGAACAACCGGACTCAACCTGATTCCGTCCATGCTTCCCGAGTTTTCACCCACGAGTCTGGCGGTGGGCGACTTCAATGGAGACGGCATTCCAGATCTGGCGATTTCGGAGTTTGGCATCGATATTGTTCTCGGCAATGGAGACGGAACTTTCAAGGCCCGTCTATTAGCACCGGGCAACCTCCCTTACATCGAGTTTATTGCCGTGGGAGACTTCAATGGCGATGGCAAGCTTGACCTGGCCGTTGCCTACTGCAACGACACTTTCCCTACGACCCAGCCAGGGGCGGTGGAAATCCTGCTGGGCAACGGAGATGGGACCTTCAACCTCGCCACTGCCAGTCCCGCCACCGGGAACACCCCTGCTGCGATCGCAACGGGTGACTTCAATGGCGATGGCAATCTCGACCTCGCAATCGCCAGTGGAAGCAGCAACACAGTGACCATCCTGCTGGGCAACGGGAATGGAACGTTTACTGCTGCGGCCAGCCCCGCAACGGGCAATAGTCCCTCATCGTTAGTGGTGGGAGATTTCAACGGCGACGGCAAACTCGACTTGGCGGTCACCAATGCCACCGATAATACCGTGACGATCCTCTTGGGCGACGGAGATGGGACCTTCCAGGCTGCGGCAAGTCCGGTCACTGGTAACAGACCCTCGGCTATTGCGGCAGGCGACTTCAATGGCAACGGGAAAGTGGATCTGGCGGTCGCCAATGCAGAGGGAAACACGATCACGATTTTGCTGGGAAATGGTGACGGTACCTTTACAGCAGCGACAGGCCCGGCGATCGCCGGTCCCATTCTCACCCCCATCGCCGTTGCAGACTTCAATGGGGATGGCATTGCGGATCTGGCCGTGGGAGGCAATGCCCCTGCCCTCTTTCTCGGCAACGGGGATGGCACCTTCACCCCATCGGCGCCGCTGTCACCTTTCGTCTATCCGATCCAATCCTTGGTCGCGGCAGATCTGGATGGGGACGGCATTGCGGACGTGGTCGACTCAACGGAGGGTCCTGATTCGGATGGGGGCTCCGTAACGGTCTTCCTTACGGAGACACAGTCTGCAGCGGCCACGGTCAATGGCATCGCGGTCCCGTCTGTGAACGGAAATGTGGCGATGCACGCGGTGGAGGCCAGTTATCCCGGCGACGCGGTGTACAGCGGCAGTATTTCCAGCCCCGTTCAATTGGCGTCGGGCGCGGCGAATTTTTCGCTGAGTGGTACGCCGCTGTCCATTGCCGCTGGAGCAAGCGCGAATGCGACCATCACGATCTCTCCAAATGGCGCCTTCACTGGCACTGTGGCGCTGCAATGCTCCGTCAGCGCCGGCCCGTCGGGTGGGACCGGAGCGCCCACCTGCTCCATTAGCCCGCAAGCTACCATCACAGGAGTCCTTGCAGTGACAGCAATGCTCACCGTCACCACGCAAGCAGCCTCCACCGTAGGCTCGTATACGATCACGGTGACAGGCGCCTCCGGGGGCAGCACCGTGACAACCAATGTCCTGGTCACCGTGACAGGCCAGCCCGGCGCCCCTGCTTTCGCATTGAGCGGTACCACAGCCAGCATCGGATCGCCGGGAGCTACCGGCACTTCGACCATCAGCGTCACGCCCAGCGGCGGCTTTACGGGAAACGTGGCGCTCTCCTGCGCAATCACTGGCCCGACGGGCGCGGTCGATGCTCCCACCTGCACTGTCCCCGCGCAAACCACAATCATGGGGACGTCTGCAGTGGCCGCAACGCTCACCGTCACCACGCAAACAGCCACCACCCCCGGCTCGTATACGATCACGGTGACAGGCACCTCCGGGGGCAGCACCGTGACAACCCAAATCCCTCTAACGGTGACTGCCCCACCCGTCCCGCCAAACTTCACCCTGACCAATACGACAGTGACTATTGCCTCGCCTGGTGCGATCGGAACTTCAACAATCACAGTTACGCCGAGCGGCGGTTTTACCGGGAGCGTGGTCCTTTCGTGTACCGTTACGGGCCCGGCCGGCTCAGTTGATCCCCCTGTCTGCTCAGTGACCCAGCCTGCCGCAATAAAGGGGACAGCGGCGGTGACGGCAACGCTGACCGTCAACACCACTGCTGCGTCGGCCTCGCTCGCCCGGGCTGGCAACAATTCGGCGCCTTACATCACTCGCAATCGGGCGGTCTCCGTTGGTGGTGGAGTGATTCTTTCAGCCCTGCTCCTCTTCGGTGTGCCCGTTCGTAGGAGCAGATGGAAAACCTTATTCATGTTGCTGCTGATCGCGGCCGCTTCTGCAATAGCGGTCGGATGCGGCGGCGGGGCGAACGCAAACAAGGCAAATGCCAACCCCGGCACAACTCCGGGCAACTATACCGTCACAGTAACGGGTATCGCCGGCGCTACGATGGCGACAACCCGCGTCACCGTGACATTGAACTGAGCGGCCGCCGGGCTTCCGTGTCAGAAACTCGGGCAAAGCAAAGGGGCCTGGACGCCAGGCGCAGATGAAAATTCGCCAGGATCACCCGCTGATTTCTTCCGTTTCTCGATCTGTTCCTTCCAGCTCGCCAATGTTGTGGTGAAACTTCTTTTTAGCCCAGCGTGCTGGTCGAAGCACCACCGAAACAACCGTTTCCCCAGGCGCCTTTTTAGCGCCCGGCTCGATCTTTTCCTTCTTACGCCGCACACGCACAATCTTTCCCAGGCATTCCTGTTGCGCGCCCAGATGCTCGCTCTGCCGCTGACCCAACTCCCGGCCGAGTCCCGAAGTTTCTGGGCTCTCAGCGCCAGAGCCCAACAACCCTTCGCCTGAAATTCCGGCGCCAGAATCCTCATCTTCGCCAATGCGCTTCGCAATCAAATGATCCCCGCGCTGCATCAACACCACGTCCCCGGAGCGCATATTCTCGAGCTTATCCCTGCGAATCAACGCCACATCCCCAGGACGCACCAACGGCAACATGCTAGTACCTCGCACGTGTATCTCTGTACGACCGCGCTTCTTCAGCTCGTTGGCAATCCGCTCCGCGTCTGCCTTGCGCCGTTCCCCAGAACCCGCACGATTTTTTCTGCGCTCTTCCATAACTCATCCAGAATCCCGCTTCACATAGTCCCGGTCAAATGAACCCCAAGTCCCAGTTGCCCAAACCCACATTACCTACGAATTCCACCTCTCGGAAAACAGCGAAAAACAAAAGCGGACAAAGCTGGTGTCACGCGACGAAAGCGATGTCCTAGGCAAAGGCAAAGCGCCGACTGGCCTATAACAAGAAAATCATTTGCATGCGCAATAAAAATTTGTCATACAGGTGGCCGCACTTCCCTCTGAAGAGGTACGCCATGTCCACTGAGCTCATCACCCAAATCATGACCGGGCTTCGTTTTCGGTACCCCGCCCTCAATGATATCCATTACGAAGCGGGCTGGACCGATAGTTGGTGTCATCGCCGCTGCACGCACGCACACAAAACCCTCATCGAAGCCGCTAAATGCGGGATGCCCCAGGGCGCTGGCTGGTACGTCTTCGCCGTCGAGCGCGGCGAGCCACGAGAATTACTGGCAGCGGAAAACAGCGTAGTGGAACGTTTCCGGTTCGGGAAGTAAAGAACCCCGTCACCCTCCTTGTTTATCTGGGTGTGCATTATTGCACAGCCAGCTAGGCCCCTCAGAGCGAACATATACATGGGATGAAAGGGACCCTAGGGGGAGCTATGCACGAGAAGCCGATGTTGAATTCGCCCGTGGAACTCCAGAGCAATGCGGCCGATGAATTCGCCAAGGAAGTCATCAGTCGGTTAGATGCATCGCGCGACGCGCGCCGGGCCTTGAATCACCTACTGTTCGAAGCTGTACAGCCGGAGGTAGAGGATATTGAACGCGATAAACGGCGGTTCACCGCGCTGGACGGCATCCTAAATCGCAAGACCTTTGGTGCGGCTGGATAATTAAGTCTGGCCCCAACGGAAAGCCGAGTCCCCGCCGCTCTCCAATCGGGCCGCCAATTCCCGCTTCCACAATTTGCCATCGCACGCAACAACACCGCAAATTCGAACCCTCCAATCACTTCTGTTATTCTAGAGCTCTACTGAATCCATCAGAAGGCGCGCTGTTCCGCTGAGAACGCCCCGCCATTTTTAGCCAAGAGAGGATTTTCGCCATCGTGACCACGTCCATGCATCTGCCGCAAACCCAAGTCTCCAAACGAGCATTCAACTTCAACGCGGGCCCCGGCGCGCTGCCACTTCCCGTGCTCGAGCGCATCCGCGAAGAGCTCCTCGACTGGCGTGGCAGCGGCATGTCGGTCATGGAAATGAGCCACCGCTCGCCCGAGTTCGAAAGCATCATCGCCGACGCCGAAGCCCGCCTCCGCAAGCTCATGAGCATTCCCGACGAATACGCTGTCGTATTTCTCCAAGGTGGCGGCAGCATGCAGTTCACCATGGTTCCCATGAATCTCTGCCTGCCCGGCAAGCCTGTCGACGTTCTGCACACCGGAATGTGGACCGCCAAAGCCATCGGTGAATTGAAAAAAGGCATCCTCCACAACATCGCTGCCTCCAGCGAGCCCGAAAAGTTCGCGCGCCTCCCGCGTCAGAACGAAATGAAATTTTCTCCCGACGCTTCCTACGTGCACATCTGCACCAACAACACCATCGAAGGCACTCAGTGGAAAACGCTCCCGGATACCGGCAGCGCTCCCCTGGTCGCCGACATGTCCTCCGACATCGCTTCACGCCCCATGGACGTAAGAAAATTCGGCCTCATCTTTGCTGGCGCGCAGAAAAATCTTGGCCCGAGCGGCACCACTATCGTCATCGTCCGCAAAGACCTTGCCGAGCGCGCCGACAAAAATCTCCCCACCCTCCTGCAATACCGCACGCACATAAAAGAAAAGTCCCTCTACCACACTCCGCCAACCTTCGCGATCTACATTGTCGGCCTGGTCCTCGAATGGATCGAATCCGAAGGCGGCATCCCCGCCATCACCAAGCGCAACGACGCCAAAGCCAAGCTGCTCTACGACACCATCGAAGACGGCGGCTTCTACTCCTGCCCCGTCGAACGCGAATCGCGCTCCAAGATGAACGTAGTCTTCCGCGTGGCAGCCGGCGACGACTCCATCGAAAAGCAATTCGCCAAAGAAGCCGCCGCAGCCGGCTTGGTAGGCACCCCCGGCCACCGCTCCGTTGGCGGCATGCGCGTCTCCCTCTACAACGCCGTCACTCTCGAAGCCGTCCATGCCCTGACCACTTTCATGCGCGAATTCCAACGCACCCGCGGCTGAACCACGAGCACCCGCTGTGGGATGCCTCTGTTAGAGGCTTCCGGTGGTAGTTTTGTTGTGATTTCTAAGTCGCGTGAGGTTACCGTGAAGGAGTTTGGTTGGATAGTTCGGACAGCACTGATGTCCTACTCCTCGGTCTTTTCCGCGCAGTCTCTCCGCGGCCAAAACTGCAAGGAAATGGCCTATGGTCACGAAAACCAAATAGACCCCTGTCCAATTGAACTGCGGCAAGTTAAAGGGAAAATTTTGGACCCGAACGGGACCGTGATGCCTCGAGTCTGCGTCGGGATTTTCACACAACCGGAACACAAACTCGTTCGGTACGCCGAAACAGACGAAACTAGGCTATTCGCATTGGATATGACGGGCCTGCCAAAGGGTGAATATCGATTCGTAGGACAAGCTCCCTACTTCTGCCCGGCAAATGTATTAATCCGGTATAAATCCCGCTCACATCATAAAACAGCTGTTGTGGTCCACATGAACGTGAGGGGAATCGACACTTGCAGTTATGTCGAACGAGCAAGAAACAAACGCGTTATCTAAGCGCGTCTCATGCGCATCGCTGCCATCTACGACATCCACGGCAACCTTCCGGCTCTGGAGACCGTGCTTCACGAAATTAGCCAGAAAAAAGTGGACCAAATCGTCGTGGGCGGAGACGTGCTCCCCGGACCCATGCCCCGCGAAACACTCGAGCGTTTGTGCAATTTAGAAGTGCCCGCGCTCTTCATTTGCGGCAACGGCGAAGTTGCAGTCCTCCACCAAATGGCAGGCAAAGAACCAGGAGCCGTGCCGCAAGCATTTCGCCCCATAATCAGCTGGACCGCCGAGCAACTTCATCCTGAACATCAACAATGGCTATCCACCTGGCCAAAAACAGTAACACTTGAAATCGCCGGCCTCGGCTCCGTCTTGTTTTGCCACGCCACGCCACAAAACGAAAACGACATCTTCACTAGATTGACCCCCGAAGACCGCCTTCTCTCAGTCTTCGAAGGACTCACCGCCGCAATAGTCGTCTGCGGCCACACCCACATGCAATTTGACCGCAAGATCGGGCACACTCGGATCCTAAATGCCGGCAGCGTCGGAATGCCATTCGGCGGACCCGGCGCCCATTGGTTATTGCTCGGTCCAGATATTCAATTTCGCCAGACCAGCTACGACCTCGCCCACGCCGCCGAACGCATCCGCAGCACCGCTTATCCCCAAGCCCACGATTTCGCCGCCCGCAATATCCTCCATCCCCCAACAGAACAAGAAATGCTCGAAATATTCACCCGCGTAGAAATCTCCGCCAACGGCAAATAAAAAAAGGCACACTCCCCGCCAGCGTTAAACAAAAAAGGCGCGAAGAAAAATCTTCTGTCGAGCCTTTCCCCATTCCCAGTTCGCGCCCCGGTCTTAACCCAAGGTTGTCCGGCCGTCAGCATTGCCGCAAACTTGTTATTTCGACCGAAGCAATCCGAGGTCTTTCTTCTACCTTCGCTCCCGTGAAGGTGTCGGTCTCCGCAGTGGAGAAATCTCTCTTCGCTCTCTCGCGCAGCCCCTCCGATTTCCGCCGTCTCTAGGGTATTTTTTTCCTCCGTACAATGCACCCGCGCGGGTGTCCCCAATCCAAAAAAAGGCGCGAAAGAAAATCTTCCGCGCCTCTAACTCAATCAAATTTAAACCGCAGCGAAATATTTACGCCAAGTCGAACAGCAGCACCTCAGCGTTATCCACCCCGGTCAGTTCCACACTCTTCTCTTCAGAAACAGCCGCGCCGTCTCCTTCTTGCAACGGCGTGCCATTCAGCTTCACCTGCCCCTTCGCCACCTGAATGTAAGCGTGCCGCCCCGGCCGCAACTCATGCTTCACCGTGTCATCCTTCTCCAGAATGGTGGCGTACAGCGCATTGTCCTGCCGGATCTTCACCGAACCGTCCGCACCATCTGGCGAAGCCACCAGCCGCAGCTTGGCTTTCTTCTCCGCCGCGCTGAAGTTCTTCTGATCATAAGTCGGCTTCAACCCACGCTTCTCCGGAACCATCCAGATCTGCAACAAATGCAGCGGATCCTTCGACGGATTGAACTCGCTATGGGTGATCCCCGTCCCCGCGCTCATGTATTGCACATCTCCCGGCTTAATGACCGACCCATTGCCCATGCTGTCCCGATGTTCCAGCGCGCCTTCCAGCACGTACGTCACGATCTCCATATCTCGGTGCGGATGATTCGGAAACCCCGCCCCGCCCGCGACTCGATCGTCATTCAAAACTCGCAGCGTGCGAAACTGCACGTGCTCCGGATCAAAATAGTCCGCAAATGAAAATGTAAAGCGACTATCCAGCCAGCCATGATCGGCATGCCCGCGTTCATTGCTCTTGCGAATCTCAATCATCTTGCCTCCTCAGACCCATCTCAAACCGGCCATATAATAATCGTTATAACGACTATTGTCAAGAGACCCATATCCATCTCAAAAACCCCTTCCCCCTTTGGGTTTCTCTTTATCGTCGATCAACAGCTTTCTTCGCGCCCCCCACCACAAACCCAAAAAACGCGCAGGGTGCCCCAGACTCGCTTTGCAGCCTGGGTCTTGCGTTTGAATTTGAATCCTGAATTCTCTCCAAATCTCCCGCCCCTCGAATTCCCGCCAACACCCCCTTTGGTGTAAAGTGGAATCAGGCACCTGTCCAGATGCCTCCGAGGTTTTGCATGGAATCCGCTCCGTTGGCCACCCAATCCAGAAAATCAGAGGGTTCCGCCATACCCCGCGAAACGCTGACCATCACCGACAATCGCACCGGCAAAAACTACGAAGTTCCCATCGTCAACGACGCCATCCGCGCCGCCGACCTCCGCCAGATCAAAGTCAAGGCCGCCGATTTCGGCATGATGAGCTACGACCCCGCCTTCAACAACACCGCTTCCTGCATCAGCAAAGTTACTTTCATCGACGGCGACGCCGGCATCCTACGCTACCGCGGCTATCCCATCGAGGACCTCGCCGAAAAAAGCACTTACCTGGAAACCGCCTATCTCCTTATTCACGGCGAGCTGCCCGACGAAGCCCAGCTGAAAGACTGGACCTACCACGTAACCCATCACACCTTCATCCACGAAAGCATCAAAAAATTCCTCGACGGCTTTCATTACGACGCCCACCCCATGGGCATGCTAATTTCCACCATCGCCGCGCTCTCCACCTACTATCACGACGCGAAAGATATTTTCAGTCCCGAGTCGCGCAAGAAGCAGACCTATCGCCTCATCGGCAAGATGCCCACCATCGCGGCATTCTCTTACCGCCACTCGCTGGGCATGCCTTTCGTCTATCCCGACAACGATCTCAGCTATCCCGGCAATTTCCTGAACATGCTTTTCCGCACCACCGAAACGCGTTACCGCCCTAATCCCACGCTCGAGCGCGCCCTTGATGTTCTCTTCATCCTCCACGCCGACCACGAACAGAATTGCTCCACCAACACCATCCGCGGCGTAGGCAGCTCCCACGTCGACCCCTATTCCGCCACCGCCGCAGCGATCGCCGCGCTTTACGGCCCGCTGCATGGCGGCGCCAACGAAGAAGTCCTGCGTATGCTGATGGAAATCGGCTCCATACAAAAAGTCCCCGACTTCATCAAGCGCGTAAAAGCCGGCGAAGTGAAATTAATGGGCTTCGGCCATCGCGTTTACAAGAACTACGATCCTCGCGCGCGCATCATCAAGCGCGTGGCCTACGAAGTTTTCGATCTCATGGGCAAGAATCCGCTCCTCGAAATCGCTCTCGAATGCGAGCGTATCGCTCTCGAGGACGACTATTTCGTCAAGCGCAAGCTCTACCCCAACGTGGACTTCTACACCGGCCTCATTTATCAATCCATGGGCTTTCCCATGACCATGTTCCCGGTGTTATTCGCCATACCCCGCACCTCCGGCTGGATTTCCCAATGGGAAGAAATGCTGCTCGACCCCGAGCAAAAAATCGCGCGCCCGCGCCAGATTTATCTTGGCTACGACACGCGTCATTACGTCCCCATCGAACAGCGCCAGGATCCGCAAGCTGATGCGGCCCAACCCTCCGCAAAACGCAGCTGATTTTTAACCGGAAATCCCCAGACAGCGCGCTTGGTAGCCTGTCCTACAGGACCGTATCCTTTTTGAATACTCTTTGGAGGTACCCCTCGACTTGGTACTTCTCCCGCGTATAGTTAAATAGGTGAGACTTTCATGAGCCAGGTAACCTACCCCGCCACGAACCCATCGGCTCGACGGCGCAGCCAACGCGTTTTAATGCAGGTTGGTGTGTGCGTACGCGGTACCGATCCGCAAGGCAAGTCTTTTGAAGAACACGTTGCTACTCTCGCCATAAACGCGCACGGCGCTCTAATTTCCCTGAAGCATCGTCTGACCAGTGGCAGCAAAGTTAATATGAAGCACAACATGACCGAAGAGGAGCAGGAGTGTCATGTCGTATTCCTTGGTCCTGTGCGTGAGGGTAAAGCCGAGGTTGGTCTGGAATTTTCTGTGCCGCGCCCGGGATTTTGGCGCGTGGCATTTCCGCCCGAAGACTGGACTCCAAAGAGTCCCGAAGCACGCAAAGCGCAACGCTCCCGGTTAGTCGAAAAGTAGTTCTCGGCAGTTCCTGAATGGCTCCACAAAAGCCCCCACGTTAAACGCTTGGCCTCAGTCGTTAATCGAAGAGCGAGCTCTGGCGCGAACCTGCAAAACGAATCAAGCCGACAAAATCTTCCTGACCACATCGTTTACAACCTGCGGATTCGCCTGCCCTTTTGTCGCTCGCATCACTTGACCAACAAAAAATTTAAATACTCCTTCGTTGCCGCTCTTGAATTTCGCCACATTCTCCGGGCTTTTCTCGATCACTTCACGGGCCGCTTGCTCGATCGCCGCTACGTCTACCGTTTGCGCCAAACCTTCCGCCGCGACAATGTCCGCCGCGCCCCGCCCGGATTCAAACATCGTGGCAAACACTTTCTTTCCGATGGCCGCGGTAATGTGGCTGGATTCAACCAGCTTCACCAGCTCGCCCAGTGCCGCCGCCGAAACCGGACTTTCCTCAATCTGCTTCCCCGAATCGTTCAATCTGCGCAACAATTCCGTCTGCATCCAGTTCGCCGCATTTTTGCCGGATGCGCCGCTCTTGGTCGCCGACTCAAAATAATTCGCCAGTTCTGCGCTCGTCGCCAGAACTTCCGCGTCATAAGCGGTAATCTGGTACTCTGCCATCAACCGCGCGCGCTTGGCCTCGGGCAACTCCGGCAAGCTGCGCCGAACTTCCTCCCGCCACGCCTCACTAATGTGCACCGGCAACAAATCCGGCTCCGGAAAATAACGATAATCGTGCGCCTTTTCCTTGGAACGCATCGAAACCGTCCGCCCCTCGCCCTGATTCCACAAACGCGTTTCCTGAATAATTTTGCCGCCGCTCTCCAGCACCCCAACGTGCCGCTCGATTTCAAACTCCAGGGCCTTCTGCAAATAGCGGAAAGAATTCAGATTCTTAACCTCAACCTTCGTGCCAAATTCATTAGATCCGCGTAGCCGCACACTAACATTCGCGTCGCACCGCAGCGACCCTTCCTCCATGTTGCAATCGCTCACTCCGGTGTACAGCAAAATCTGCCGCAACGTCGTGAGATACGCATACGCCTCGGATGGCGTGCGCATATCCGGCTCCGACACAATCTCACTCAACGGCGTTCCGCCCCGGTTGTAATCGATGTACGCCTTGGTGCTCGACTCCGCAAAGCCTTCGTGAAGATTTTTCGCCGCGTCTTCTTCCAGGTGCAGCCGCGTAATCCCTATGCGCTTTCTGGGGCCCGCTTGCTCAATTTCAATCCACCCGCCCGTCGCCAGCGGCAATTCATATTGCGTAATCTGGTAGCCTTTCGGCAGGTCCGGATAAAAATAATTTTTGCGTGCGAACCGCGAATGCTCGTGCACCGTGCAGTTGATCGCCAGCGAAGCCCGCATGGCCATCTCCACCGCGCGTCTATTCAAAACCGGCAAAGTCCCTGGAAGTCCGAGGCAAACCGGACACACATTGCTGTTGGGCGCATTCCCAAACCGGTTCGCGCACCCGCAAAAAATTTTACTTTTTGTCAGCAGTTGCACATGGACTTCAAGCCCGATAACCGGCTCGTACTTGGCAAGTACTTCCGGCGCGATCGCTGCCGTCTCAGACGCGGTTTTAGCCATATCGAAACAGGGATTATATCATCCCGCCCGAACACGACTCACGCGGCACTATTCCTGGCGCTAAACCACAATCGAAGCACTTATTTGCTGAGTTTGCGCTTCAATCTCCCACGCGCTCACCAAACATAGGCACATATTCGACAAGGGTGTTATGTTTTCTTAATGGAACCATTTTCAAAACAAGTCGCTGAAAAGAATACTCAGCGGCGCAGCCAGCGCGTCTTGGCAGCAGTGCCGATTTCCGTCGTTCTCGCCCGGCCCAGCCAAAAGCCGGTTTCCGAAAAAACGAATACCTTGGTGGTGAGCGCACACGGCGCGTTGTTGTTGCTGTCCATGAAATTATTCGCGGGCGACCAGCTAACGCTTTTCAATCCTCAAACCGATGAACAGCAACCCGTTCGTGTGGTGTACCTCGGTCCTCAACAATTAGACAAGCAAGAAATCGGTATGGAATTTGTGAAGTCCTCGCCGCTGTTTTGGCGAATCGCCTTTCCGCCGAGCGATTGGACAACCGCACACGAAGAGGCCAAGGCCCCTGCGAAACGAGTTACGCCACCGCCAAAGGCTCTAAAAACGCCATGATGGCTTCAAATCAGCCCATCGAAATTTAAGTTCTTAAAATTTTCGCAACTTTTTTAACATACTCTGGTTGCGCGGAAATTCGTTATTCAACACGCCGGGGCACTCCTTCTCAAAAAATCCCTCACGAGCTGCGGCCGCCGCGCCTACCCTGTCCGTTTACGGACGATGTTCTTTGGGTTCGGACAACTTTTGGCTTAGGCTAGACTTGCGATAGGCACGTATCTTCTTGCAAGCGAAAGCGTTCTTCTCCCCGGCATCTTGGTACCCGGCTTGCTGTGTTTAGATTGTAGGAAGTCTTCAAAGCTGAGGTGCTTCCATGATGGGGGTTATCCACGGTCTTCGTTATACGCTTCGTCAACTGGCAAAGTCTCCGGTCTTCTCCGCTATTTCCATCCTCACTATTGCCCTGGGGATTGGAGCCAACACCGCCATCTTCAGCGTCATGAATGCTGTGCTCCTGCATTTTCTTCCAGTCCCGAATCCCCAACAGCTCGTCTATTTTCATTTGAAAAACCAGCCTCTGAGCACCTCACAAACAGGGTACGGTGACATGTCAATGTCATTGCCGGTTTTTGTAGCCATGCGCATCCGGCGGGATGTTTTCACCGACGTCATCGGCTTTGCTCCGCTGGCCTTTGAGAAGGTAGCCGTGCGGATTGGCCCCGAACCGGAGGAAACCTGGGGAGAAATGGTGAGCGGCAATTTCTTCTCCGGCCTGCAAGTCCAGCCTATTCTAGGGCGCGGGTTCACATGGCAGGACGAATCTACTCACGCTCCTATCGCCGTGGTGAATTACGCCTGGTGGAAGGGCCGATTCGCCGGTGACAAAGACATTTTAGGCAGGACAATCCTCGTCAAGGGCGTCCCTTTCACGATTGTGGGCGTTGCGCCTCCGGGATTCGATGGTGTGGATCCGGTCCACACGGCCATTGATTTCTGGATTCCCCTGCAAGAACGCCCCGAATTGAACGCTTGGGGAACGCCGGCAACCGATCACACGCTGTATGGATCACCGAATTGGCTGGCCTTGCAAATGCTCGGCCGGCTGCGGCAGGGAGTCTCGCCCGAACAAGCACAAGCCCAACTCACTCCGGCGTTTCAGAGTGCGCTAGCGAACGCCTCGCCAATCGATCCTCACGAACAAAAACCTCTGCTTGTCCTCTCAGGAGTCCGGGGTGTGGAGAATCTGCGGGATGATTACGAACACCCGCTGCGGTTCCTTATGAGCATGGTGGCACTGGTGCTGCTCATCGCCTGCGCAAACGTGGTCATGCTGCTGCTGGCGAGAAACGCCAGCAGGCTCCCGGAGTTCTGCCTGCGCCAAGCGCTTGGGGCCAACAGACGCGCCCTGTTCCTGCAAATGCTCCGGGAAAGCGTGCTCCTGGTGGCGGCAGGCGCGGCGCTTGGGTGGTTGTTTGCGGGGGGAGCAACGCAGGCGCTCTCGGCATGGTCAGGCATTCAAATCACTATTGAACCAGACAGACGAGTGTTGTTGTTTACGGCAGGTGTTTCCGCGGTGGTGGCCATCGCGTTTGGGCTGGCGCCCATGGGGCTCATAACCCGGCTTCCATTGAATCTTGCGTTGCGGTCGACCGGCGGGACGAGTGGTACGGGGCAAAACCGTTTACGGGGGCGCAAGCTCGTCGTGGCGCTTCAGATTTCACTCTGCATGGTGCTGCTCTGCTCTGCGGGGTTGCTGTACCGGACGCTGCGCAACCTGGAATCCAGCGACCTCGGGATGCGAACGGCCGGGCTGCTCGTGTTTGGGATCAGCCCGCAGTCCAACATCCGCACGGATGCCGATGCCATCCGCTTTCATACCGGGTTGTTGGAACGCATGCGTGCGTTACCCGGGGTCGACGTCGCAACGATTATGCAGGTGCGCATCGGCAGCGGAGGGAGTGACAACGACGGCGTCCTTGTAGACGGGCGTAATCCCGCGCCCGATCGTCCGGTGGCAGGTGTGCGCATAAACCTTGTTGGATCCGCATTTCTGCGCACACTGGGAATCCCGCTCCGGCTCGGCCGGGATATTGAAGATTCGGATACCGCGAATTCTCCCAAAGTCGCCATAGTCAACCAGTCGTTTGTTGATCGCTACCTGCCAGGAAAAGACCCTCTGGGACACCACATCGCTGTGATAGGCGACCCCAAGATTGAATACACCATCGTGGGAGTTGCCGGGAACAGTCGCTACACAGAGGTTCGGGAAACCGAGCGCCCCATGGCCTATGTGCCGTTTATGCAGCCCCAGGGCGTGCTGGAAATGCAATATGAACTGCACACCAGGGGTGACCCCAGAATGCTGCTCAAGGAAGCGGCGAAAGTGGTGCACGACACCGATCCCAACCTGCCGCTGCAAAAACCAACTACGCAGCAAGCTCAGTTTGAGGAGACGGTGTCGCAAGAAAGGCTGGTCGCAAACTTGTCCGTCTTCTTCGGAGGGCTGGCAGCATTTCTCGTGGCGATCGGCCTGTACGGAACGATCTCTTACGGCGTCAGCCGGCGAACGATGGAAATCGGCGTGCGCATGGCTTTGGGCGCGCAGCGGCGAGAAGTGCTTCGAATGGTTTTGCGGGAAAGCTTCTCCGTGGCCGCCGGGGGTCTGGTCATTGGCATCCCCGCGTCTCTCGCGGTAGCCACGACCTTGCGTTCAATGCTGTATGGTTTGACCTCCAGCGACCCTCTGACAATCCTTGTTGCGTTTGCCGGCATCACCATGGTGACATTGGCGGCCGCATTTTTTCCGGCGCATCGCGCTGCGTCGATAGATCCCATGCGCGCCTTGCGTAGGGAGTGAGCCCCGCGAACTCCTTTTGACTTTTGGCCTACGGAACATACATCGAACTAACAAAAGAATAGATGGAGACTGGACGGGACGTTTTCCAGTTTTTCATCCGGATGAAGCATGGCTCACTTCAGGGCAACCGCCCGATCTCGCGAATCAATCAAGCGATGCCGTGTCGTGAAAGCGTACCCGGTTCCCTCGCCGCGGGTGCCTCGGCCGGGAAAATAGCGGTAATCTTTGTACCCAGAGCATTAGAATCAACAATCAATTCGCCATGAGACTGGCGCACACGTTCTCGCATTCCCCTAATTCCGACGCCGGCTCCTTTGGATTGAACCTCTGCCAATCGTTCTTGCGAAATTCCCTTACCGTGATCCTGAACCTCCGCATAAATCTTGTCGGCTTCACGAGCAATACGGATTACCGCAGTTTTGCTTCCCGAATGGCGATGGATGTTTGTCAGGCATTCTTGCACGAGGCGAAATATGGCGAGTTCTACCTCCGGAGCAAGCCTTTCGAGATTGTCAGGAATATTCAGCTCAATACTAAGGCCGCTGCGCTCCGCCAGACCGTCTATGTACCAGCGAAGTGCGGACGAAAGTCCGCTTTCATCTAACATTGGTGGGTGTAACAGATAAGACGTCGTGCGTATCTCCCGAGTCAGGTCCTGAATTAAATCCTGGGCATCTTTGATGCTTTTGGATAGTCGCGCAGGGTCGCGCTTCGCGTCATCCTCGATTCGCGAAAGGCCCATCCCTAGTGCAGCCAGATGCTGGCCAGCGCTGTCGTGCAGTTCACGGGAAATGCGCCGGCGTTCCTCGTCCTGAGCAAGCATCAATCTTCCTGAAAGGTCTCGAAGCTGATCCGACTGCTGAAGGATCTCAGCGTTTCGCCTCCGCAGCTCTTGAGTTCGAAATTGCACTTGAGTATCGAGCGCATCAGCGAGCGTGCGAAAACGTTGTTCGCTTTCGGACAATTCACGCTCGATCCGCTTACGCCCGGTGATATCACGCGCTATTTTCGAAGCACCAATGATTTTTCCTGCGGCGTCTCTGACGGGGGAAATTGACAGTGATATCTCAACTTTAGTGCCATCTTTTCGCAGGCGAACGGTGTCGAAATGCTCGATCGGCTCGCCTTGACGGAGTCGTGCAAGGATTCTTGTTTCCTCATCCCGGCGATCCAAGGGAATGATCATCGAGATAGACTGGCCTATGGCTTCTTTGGCTGTGTATCCAAAGAGTCGCTCGGCGCCTCCGTTCCAACTGGTAATGACGCCCTCTAAAGTTTTGCTAACAATCGCATCATCGGAAGAATCTACAATTGAGGCAAGCAAGCCGATCGCCTTATCGGCATTCAGACGCAATACGGGAAGCTCGTCCAAAATTGATTGAGTGATTTTGTCTGTTCTGGCTTCCGAATCGTCAATAATACAACTCGCTAACGCCTCGTGGGTCGCAAGAAGTTGCTTGATGTCATCTTCAAACTGGATTTCAGGATGCACTCTAGTCCAGTAGTGCGCAACGCGAACGAACGCCAGGAAAAGCAGCAGATACTGCAATCGAACGGTGCCTAGCAATCGTTCCAGTGCATCAAGGCATTCCGGGGCATCCGCCGTCTGCAGGAATACATGGCTGGCCAGAGAAAAAAGCCCATCTTCCATCTGCGTGTCGGCGGTGGGCATTTCAACAAGAGGCGCCGGACATTTCGAGCAAAACGAAAGGCGTGACTTTAATTCCGGCCCGCGTGGAATGGGGCGCCGCAGCAACCTGACTACCTCCACAACGCTTTCAGCACGAGCATCCTTATCCCCGGCCGGACGGCCAAGTCCAATCAAGAAACCGGTATGGCGGGCGATGCAGTAGCGGACTGAGCAAAAGCGAGAAAGTTGTACGAAAAGTCGTTCCTTAAAGACAGAGGGCAAGGGATTATCGAGATAGGCTGCCTGGGCAAATCCCCACAGTTTTTCGGTGATCTCCGGGGTCTCGGGCGAGAGCCGGAAGAAATTCGGAAGCACGCCAAACCGCTCATTAACCCGGCGATGCAAGTCCGGTGCAGTAATACTCGTCGATTGAACATTGTCAGATGCCATTAGTCGGCCGCCCCACTTAGTCACACTGCGTAGGGCAAGTATACGAAATTAGCCGGATTGATGCCGAAATTGACTGACCCTCGGCCAGGCGGACGGAGGCTGATGACCCACTACGCAATCAGCCACCCTGCTAGGAAATTGCCGAAACGTTGGGCCTCAGCGCCGGAGCCAAGCGCTCCGCCAGGAACAATCCGCCGAACAGAAGCGCGGAATAGCAGACATCTCCGGCGAGTGTATTCCAAAAAAATGGTACTCCCGCCGCATAACAGGCCATTAGGCCCGCAAACGTCTTGGGATAGAAGTTTGAGAACGCCCACACACCGAAATTGGTGATCAGGAAAAACTGTATCGCGCCAAGCAATACCACTCCACCGACACGCGCAGCGCTGCGGCGTTCCCGCACCCAGAAACCGAGCGCCGTGCTGACCAGAAAACTGGCGTACACCACTGGCATCAAAATATGAAAACCAACAAAAAAGTCGCCGGCCAGCATCGCCAGCACCGGAAACACAAACGCCATCACTCGATTCCGAATCACTGCTCCGGAAAACAGCGCCATCGCACCAACCGGAGCTAGATTCCAGGGATGCGGAACGATTCGCATTATCGCCGCGAAAAGAATCATCCCCACGATCAACATAGTGCGAAATATCGTTTCTTCATGCTTTACTGGTGGCGGATTCATACGTTTGGTACTCCTTTTCCATTAAAAGATCACAAAAAACAAACGAATCTCGTTCTACGCGTTCGCCCACTTGAAAACGGATCGCATCTTTGAAAATCGGACCATCGAAAGCAAAAGTATGAAATTCGCCGTTCTCCCCGCAGCAATCCACCTGAGGCGGCAAATCCGCGAAGAACGAAGTATCCAGCTCTCGCCCGGCGAAACTGCGATCCAACAACCTGGGGTTCACGCACACGGCGATCGAACGAAACCCTTGCGCATGAAAGGAATCGATCAGCTCGCGGC